>NZ_UBIZ01000024.1:0-231 GCF_900465275.1 Parafrankia sp. Ea1.12
TTCTTTCGACTTTCCACCGGTACCGGCCAAGGCGTTCGACGCTGTCCACACCTCGGCGGGCGATACGTACCGCGATGCCACGCCGGCGCAGGAAACGCCGCAGTTCCGGCTGGTCGTAGGCCTTGTCTGCCCGCAGCTTGTCCGGCCGGCGCCGCCGTGGCCCATGCCGGGAACGGATCGCCGGGATACTCGCGACCAGCGGGATGAGGACCTGGCTGTCATGCAGGTTCG
>NZ_UBIZ01000250.1:0-246 GCF_900465275.1 Parafrankia sp. Ea1.12
GGGCCGACCCCTCACGAGTTCGCCAGGGAGCTCGCCGCCCGCGCTCTTGCCGGTGGCCTGACCGGGCGCGCCAGCGCGGCACGCCAGGCTGACAAGTTCGTGCGCTTGATGCGGAGAGACGGTGCTGGCGTTTCCGAGCGGCAGCGAGATGGAGTCCTGGCGAAGCCCAGTAATGTGCTCGGCTCCCGCCGGTATCCAAGTCGCGACGCCACGCAGTCGTTCGTAACGCCTAACGCCGATGTCGAG
>NZ_UBIZ01000252.1:0-40645 GCF_900465275.1 Parafrankia sp. Ea1.12
GTGCCGGGTTGGCGCATGGTGGCCCGCGACGTGGTCCTCTCACTGCCGGGAGGACCACGTTCAGGTGATTCGCACAGGCCGGACCGGCATCAGCACGTCGTCAGCCTGGTCCGTCGTGCCGGCGCGCGGAGCGGCCCGGTGACCCCCGCGCCGCCGTCCCAGCGGCACCCGCGGCGCATCCGCAGCGCGCACGGCACCGCTCACAGGTGCCGGCCGTGCCCCCCGGTGCCGGCACAGGCCAGGGCGGAACCCCGGCCCGGGCCGGACGGTGCCGGGGCGCGCCGCACCGCCCAGCCGGGCGGCGGGACGTGGCGGGTCAGACCGGTGTCGGCGCGGCGACCGCCCCTCGACGCGGCGCGGGCGGCCGGGGCACGCACCCGGGCCTCGGCAACGGTCGCCGCGGCTCCACGGTGCGCCCGGTGGGCAGGATCTCCCCCGTGTCCTCGAAGAGGATCACCCCGTTGCAGAGCAGACTCCAGCCCTGGTCACAGTGTCTGCTGGTGACTCTCGCCGCGTCGTGGTCGGCGCTGTCGGCCGCCGGGCAGGGCGGACTGTGCGGACACCTCCGCCGCGCGACGGGGGAGGCGGAGGCGGGGTCGCCGGACGGCTCCGCCTCTGTGGTGGGCGCCGGCAGGGCCGGGGCCAGGTTGAAAACACTTCCTTGGTGCACGAGCACCAGAGGTTACGCCTCTCCGTTAGGCACGTCACACGGGGGCGCCCGTGCGCCCACCGGCGTGTCACGCCGTACGCGGCCAGCCGGGGGCGGGTGTGGGCGTCCGGTAGGCCGGGGCGTATCTCCCCGTGGCCGTAGGCGAGGGCCGCTGCCCGGCGCTCACGCATATGGGTAGATTGCAGCCCGACGCCGAGCGTTCGACCTGCTCGGACCGGAGGATTGGTCCGAGCCGACAGGCGGGGCCCGCTTCGTCGATCGATCGTCGCGGCCGGGCCGGTCCGGGATGCGGACCATCAAGTTCGGCCCGGCGCACGTCTGCTCCTGGCCTGTGGGGGGTCACGCATGGTGAACGACTCGCGCACCACCGGCGGTCCGCTGCCGGAGACCGCCGGCCCGCTCGCCGCCGGCGGCCTCCACGGCGCCCGCGCCGATGCCACCGTCGCCGATGTAGCCGTCGCAGGCACCGCTGTCACCGGCACTGCCGTCGCCGACTCCGCCGATGACGGTGATCCCGCCGACCGCCTCGACGTCTCCGTCGTCATGCCGTGCCTGAACGAGGCCGAGTCGGTCGGCGTCTGCGTCCGCAAGGCGCTGGCCGGGCTGGCCGCCGCCGGAGTCGTCGGCGAGGTCGTCGTCGTCGACAACGGTTCGACCGACGGCTCCGCGGCGGTGGCGACCGCGGCCGGCGCGCGCGTCGTCGCCGAGTCACGGCGTGGCTACGGCAACGCCTATCTCGCCGGCTTCGCCGCCGCGCACGGCCGGTTCCTGGTCATGGGCGACTCCGACGACACCTACGACTTCGCCGACCTCGGCGCGCTGCTCGCCCCGCTGCGCGCCGGGCGCGCCGACTACGTGCTGGGTTCCCGGTTCGCCGGTGAGATCCTGCCCGGCGCCATGCCCTGGCTGCACCGATACGTCGGCAACCCGCTCCTCACCGGCATCCTCAACCGCCTGTTCGACGTCCGCTCGTCCGACGCCCACTCCGGGATGCGGGCCTTCACCAAGGACGCCTACCGGCGGATGCGGCTGCGCTGCGAGGGCATGGAGCTCGCCTCCGAGCTCGTCATCGCCGCCCGTCGAGCCGAGCTGCGGATCGAGGAGGTGCCGATCACCTACCACCCGCGGGTCGGGGCGTCGAAGCTCCACTCACTGCGGGACGGCTGGCGCCACCTGCGGTTCATGCTGCTGCTGGCGCCCAGGCACCTGTTCGTCCTGCCGGGTCTGGTCCTGTTCGGGCTGGGCACGGCCGGCCAGCTGGCGCTCCTGCCCGGTTCGCTCGATGTCGGGTTCCACCGGCTCGACCTGCACTTCTCCGTGCTGTTCGCGCTGATCGCGATCCTCGGTTGGCAGTTGGTGCTTCTCGGTGTCTTCGCCGACGTCCACAACCATGCCGCGGGGTGGCAGGAGCGCCGCCGCTGGCCGCTGACGTCGATCCACCGGCGTTTCACGCTCGAGCGGGGCCTGGCGGCCGGCGGGATCCTGTTCACCGTCGGCTTCGCGATCGACTGCGTCATACTCGCCCGATGGCTGGCGAACTCGATGGGGCCGCTCAACGAGCTGCGCCCCGCCCTGCTCGCCATGTCGCTGATGGTGCTCGGCGCGCAGACCGCCTTCGGGTCGTTCTTCCTGCGGCTGGTGACGGCCGGGCCGAGCGGCGGCCACCGCCGGGCCGGCTGGGCACCCGCGACCGGACCCGCCGTCTCAGCCGCGGCCACCGGCGCGTCGCCATCCGCAGTCTCGCCGTCCTCAGCGTCGCCGGCCGATCCCCCGCCAGCCGCGGCCCCGCCGGCCGCGAGGCCGGTGGCGGCCGAGCCGGGCGACGACGCGGCGGCCGGTGACCGCGCCCCCGAGCCGGTCGGGGCGCCGGGCCCGGTCGGGACGCCGACGCCAGACGGCGGAGCCGGTCCGGCTACCCGCACGGGCCCGGAAAGTCATGAGAGCGACGAGGATGCGGCGTTCCTCGCCGCGCCCGCACCTGTCCTCGGTGGAATTCCCGCCCACCAGCACTGACCACTCCGATCGGGTCTTACCGTGATCCACATACACAATCGGGGGCCCAAAGGGGACCATTTGGACAATTCCGCGGAACGATCGTGGACCATGGGTGCCGTGACGGCACCTGGACAGCTCCACGCCTCCGGACCCCGCGGCGCGCTGGAGGCCCCTGGCCGATCCCGACCCGGCGACGGCGACGCCTGGACCACGCCCGCCGTGAGCCCGGCTACCGGTGACGACGAGGGCGGCTCCGGCCGCCACGCCGCCCTGGGGCCGGCCGCGGGCCCGTCCGAGCTTGAGCCCGGCTTCGGGCTCGAGCCCGGCTTCGAGGCCGAGCCCCGCTCCGGGCTGAACCGGCGCGGGCGCTTCCGCCGGCGGTCAGCTACCGGACGGCGCTCCCCGCTCGCCCGGCACTCCGTGTTCGGAGTTTTCCTGCTCGCCGGCGTCGTGCTGCGGCTCGTCACCACCTACGCCTACCGGCCCGTCTTCGAGTTCAACGGCGACTCGTACGCGTACATCCGACTTACCCGGCTGTCAGAACCGGACCCGATGCGCCCGGCCGGCTACCCGGCGTTCCTGCGCGCACTGACCGAGACCGGGGCCGACCTGTGGGTTGTCCCCCTGGTACAGCACGTGCTCGGGATCCTGCTCGCGACGGCCCTCTACGTGCTGCTCGTCCACCGCAGGGTGGCCCCGCCGATCGCCGCGCTCGCCACCGCACCGATCCTGCTCGACGCCTACCAGATCGTGATCGAGCACTTCGTGATGGCCGAGACGCTCTTCGCCGTCCTCCTCGTCGCCGCGGTCGTCGCCCTGATGTGGTCGCGCCGGCCGTCGGTATGGGCGTTCGCCCTGGCCGGCCTGCTCCTCGGCGCGTCGGGCCTGGTGCGCACGATCGGCGTGGCCATCGGCCTGCTGGCCTTCGGCTACGTGGTGCTGCGCCGGGTCGGCTGGCTGCGGCTCGGGGTCTTCGCCGTCTTCCTGGCCGCGCCGCTGATCGCGTACGCGTCCTGGTTCCAGTCCTCGCACGGGAAGATCGGGCTCACCGGGGGCGACGCCGCCTGGCTGTACGGCCGGGTCGCCCCGATCGCCGACTGCGGCCAGCTCGACCTCGAGCCCAGCCAGCTCTCGCTGTGCTCCCCGCACCCGGTCGGCGAGCGGCCCGACCCGAGCTACTACGTGTGGGACCGCAACAGCCCGAGCAATCAGCTCGACGTCCCCGTCGACGAACGCGACCGGCTGCTGAACGACTTCTCGCGGCAGGTCATCACCCGGCAGCCCGTTGACTACCTGCGCATGGTCGGCTCCGACATCGCGCACTACTTCGAGCCGGGACGCCGCGTCGGGCCCCGGGACTGGCCGGACGCCACCTGGCGCTTCCCGACCGCGGACGAGCCCCGCTACCTGCACAACGACGAGCCGCTGCTGGGCCTGCACGGGGAGGCCGACCGGCCGGATCGGACCGTGATCGAGCCGTGGGCCGGCTATCTGCGGGCCTACCAGAGCCGGGGCTTCACCCCCGGCCCGGCCCTCGCCGTGGCCGGTGTCCTCGGCCTGCTCTCCTGCCTGGCCGCGCTGCCGCGGGTCGTCCCGGCGGGCCTGCGTGGGGGTGACGGGCGTGCCCGCTGGCACGACCTGACCGCGGAACGCCGGCGCACCGGCGCCGACTGCCTGTTCCTGGTCGCCGCCGGGGCAACGATGATCATCGTGCCGGCGGCCACCGTCTGCTTCGACTACCGGTATCTGCTGCCGGCGCTGTTCCTGCTGCCGCCGGCAGCCGCGCTCGCCGTCCACCAGGGCCACCTGCTGGTCGTCGCGTGGCGTGAGCGGCGCGAGGCCGCCGAGACCCCCTGGCGTACGCCTCCCGGCCCGACCGGCCTCGGCGCGGCCGACCCTGACACCGACGGTGACCCGACCGGTGCTGGCACGCTCAGCGCCACCGAGACCGGCCCTGACGGCGGCGGCGCGACCGGTTTCGGCGCGCCAGGCGATCGCGCCGATCCGGACGCCCCGTTCAGCCTCGGCGGTCTCGGCGCGCCGCCGGGCCGCGTGGCCCCGGCTGGCCACGGCGATCATCGCGAGGGCGGGCCCACGAGGCCGGCCACGCCGGCCAGACCCATCCCGCCGACGACACCGAACCCACCGGCACCGAACCCGCCAGCGCCGATTCCGCCGACGGATCCGATCCCGCCGGCGGCGTCGGCCAGGCCGGCCCCTCTCCGGAGCGGGCCGAACCCGGGCGCGGCGGCGGCGCGGCGGCAGAACCCGTCCGGCACACCGCCGCTGCCGAAACGTGCGCCCGGGGTCACGCTCGAGGCGAGGAACCGCCGATCGCGTCCCGCCGCGGCCGGCGGGGCCGCCCCTGAGACGCCGTCCGGACGAAGCACGCCGCAACGCCGGCCCGTGAGCCTCGGCCCGGACGCCCGGATGCCCACCCCGGGCAGCCGACCCGCGGCGCGCGGCCCGGCCGCGGCGAACGCCTGGGACGACCCGACGGCGCCGCCCACGAAGGTCGAGCCCGACGCCGGGGACGATCCGACGTTCCCCGGTTGATCATCCTGACTGATCAGGCCGGGTGCCCGACCAGATCAGGCCGGGTGCCCGGCCAGGCATGGTGCCGCTGTGGGCCGGTTGCCGGTGTTGGCTAGCGCCAGCCCAGCAGACGGGGCCCGTCGATGCGGGGGCAGGCGTCCACGACCACGTCGAGCCCGGCGTCACGGGCGCGTGCCTGCGCGGCCTCGTCCCGGACGTCCAGCTGCGTCCAGACGGCACCGGCGCCGATCTTCACCGCCTCGTCGATGACCTCGCCGACCAGGTCGGAACGGACGAAGAGATCCACCACGTCCACCGGGAACGGGATCTCGCTGAGCGTCGCGTACCCCTGCTCGCCGGCGACCACCGGCGCCGACGGGTGCACCGGGATCGTCCGCTTCCCGTGTCTGCGCAGGTACCCGGCCACGCCATAGGCCGCGCGCGAGGTGTTCTCGGACAGCCCGACAACCGCCCAGACCTCGGTGTCGGCGAGGACCCTGCGCTTGACCGCATCCGTGTTCTCCGTCATGGACGTTCCAACCCCTGGGCCAGCACGGACAATCCCGCGGCCTCGCCGACGCGCCGGCAAGGCCGGTCAGATCAGCCGCCGTCCGGGCCGGTCAGGAAAGTCGTCGTACAGGCCGGCCGTCGTACAGGCCGGTCAGGTGCGGGTCGTGTGGTGCTCCGCGGCGGCGAGGACGACCTGGGCGGTGAGCCCCGCGACTCCGTCGACGCGGGCCGACGCCAGCGCCAGAGCGTCCGTGTCGGGCGGGAAGTGCTCGTTCGGGACGGCCACGACGGCGAGGCCCGCGGCCGAGGCCGCCCGCAGGCCGTTCGCCGAGTCCTCGACGGCGACCACCACACCGGCCGCCGTGCCGTCCGGCACCCGCATCCGGCGGACGGCTTCCAGGTACACGTCGGGCGCGGGCTTGCCCCGGGCGACCTCCTCGGAGGAGACGACCTGGCGGAACTCCCCCGCCAGGCCGGCGCGGTCCAGCACCAGCTCGATGAGCGTCCGCGGGGACGAGCTCGCCACGCCGAGTGGCCAGCGCTCCGCGAGCGCCCGCACCGCCGCCACGGCGCCCGGGAGCAGCGGCGGCGCGTCGCCGTAGCGTGCCGCGACCCGGCTGCGTACCTCGGCCGCGATCTCCTCCGCGCTGTCACCGGCACCCAGCTCGAGCAGGTACCCGGACCACTCCGCGGTGGACATCCCCATCATCAGGGCGGTGCTGTCGGCCGCCCAGCGGCCCCCGCGCTCGGCCACGAAGGCCCGCCGGACCTCGTCCCACACCTGCTCAGAATCGATCAGCACACCGTCGAGATCGAAGATGACGGCCTGGACGGTGACCGGCGCGGGAGGGAGAGCCACCCGCCCATCCTGCCGGGCCGCTCCCCCTGGCGGGGCCGTGTCCTCCTGGCGGGGCCGTGCCTGCCGGTGTGACATGACCCGGCGATCGGCGAGCCCGAAACGTTAAGGTCAGGAAATGCACAACGCGCACAGCGTTCCAGCGCCTGCCGGGTGCCGGCGGACCGGCCCGGAGACGTCGATCCCCTCGCCATCCGCCCAGGCGGCAGCCGGCCAGGCCGCGTTCGCCCACGCCGCCCACGGCCAGGTCACCTACGCCCAGGCCGCATCACGCCGCCCTGCCCCGGCCGACGTCCGCGGATGAGCGACAAGCACGAGGTGACGCTCTCCCCCTCGGCGGAGCGGGATCTGGCGAAGCTGCCCGAGCTGCTCAGCGCCGAGGTACGCCGGTTCCTGGACGGGCCGCTGCGCAACGATCCCCGTAAGGCTGGGACGCCGCTCGCCGGCGAGAGCCAGGTGGGCATGTTCGAGGCGACGGGGCGCGGTTGGCGGGTGCTGTACCGGGTGGACGCGAACACACGGACGGTACGCGTGATGATTGTCGGACGCCGACACACCCCGTCCCGGCTGCCATTCTGAGAACGGCGGCCCCCCGAATCGGCGACACGCCGACCGGGCGGCTTCGTTGTTTCTCGCTCGCCCACGGGACGATGCCCGCCGACGCCGCCATTCCCGCCCGTGGCCGCGCGCAGGGATCTGTCACCCCTGAGCGCTCCGCCACCGGATCGACCGGCCTAGCTGGGTATTTTCACGCGGGCGGGGCGCCCCGGTTCATCGCCGCGGCGAGCCGCGCGCGGTGCTTCGCCGCGTAGGTTTCCTGGTCGTTCAGCCGCGGGAACTCACCGGCGGGCACCGGCACGTCGAGGAATTCACACAGCGGACCCCAGCCCTGGGCGATGTCGAAAACCAGCAGGCGGTCGGCCGGAATCTCACGGCGTACCGCCTCGCTGTGCTCCTCGAACGCCTGCAGTGCGTGTTCCCTGTCCTGGAAGCGGCCCTTGAAGACGCCGTCCCACACGATCAGGTCCATCATCTTCATGACCCGCGTCGCCTCGGGGTTCGCGACCGTCGGCCGCGCCGAGCCGGCCCGGAACAGCGTGTTCGAGACGCTCTGGTACCACTTCCCGGGATCCCGGACCGTCAGGATGACCCGGGCCGACGGGTAGTGCGCGACGAGCTCGCGCCAGAAGAAGGCTCCCGGCCAGTCGACCGTCGACCGGTAGTCGCGGTACAGGGCATCCCAGTCCGCGGCGCCGCCCTCTGCCGCCGCTATCCAGTCGGCAACCGTCTCCCGGCGGGAGAGGACCTCGTCCATGTGATGGCAGGGGCCGTGGCCGAGCTGTTCGAGAGCAGCCTTGAGCGAGAGCGTTCCGGTGCGCCCGAAACCCACACCGATGACCTCGATCAATGTTCCTCCTCAGAAGATCCGGAGGCAAGAATAGCGACTATTCCAGCATTGGTCCAACACTGATTGCCTCAACCGGTAGCCCGGAGTTTTGATGGCGCTTTGCTCTCGGCCAATTACCCGGATCCCGAGGGAAAATCCGGGAATTACCGCAGAATTACATTCACCCGCAGACTACCTCCGAAATGCTCGCCCCGCGCCACATTCGAGACGGCCGGACGCAGAGAAACAAACACGCGACAACGCCCGCTGGAAGCACCGCGACAGTCGCTCGAGAGAAGTGACAGCCGACCCGCGACGTGACGGTTACGGGCCACTCGTGAATAGGGGGTGGTGGCGGGGCCGAGAGCGGAGATCCGGGCCGCACACGATCAGCCGGGCCAGCAGTGGCGGCAAGCCTCGCGCAAGCCCGCGCGGGCCGAGTTGCACGGCGGCAGGCCGCCTCGGAGTCTCTCCAGACACCATGCGGCCATCGTGCCAGAGACCGCAGCACGGCAGACTGCTTTTCGACAAACGACCCGCCCGCGGCGCGGACGCCCAGGGGCGAGCCACCGGGCGCCGCCGCCGGGCCGCTCCCGGCTTCCCGCAGCCCGGGGAGCGGCCCGCCGGCAGACGCCGGGACAGCCTGCTAGGAGACGTTGACGCCGAAGTCGAGCGCGATTCCGCGCAGGCCGGACGCGTAGCCCTGCCCGACGGCCCGGAACTTCCACTCAACGCCGTAGCGGTAGAGCTCACCGAAGATCATCGCGGTCTCGGTCGAGGCGTCCTCGGTGAGGTCGTACCGGGCGACCTCGGCGCCGGTCGTCGCGTCCGCCACCCGGATGAAGGCCTCGCGGACCTGGCCGAAGGTCTGCCGCCGGGCGTCCGCGTCGTAGATCGAAACCGCGAAGACCACCTTGCTGGCCTGCGGGGAGAGGATCCGGAGATCGACGTTGATCTGCTCGTCGTCGCCCCCACCGCCGCCTACGAGGTTGTCCCCCAGGTGGGTCACGGCGCCGTCCGGGCTGACCAGGTTGTTGAAGAACACGAAGTGGCTGTCCGACAGCACACGGCCCGAATCACCCACGACGATCGCCGAGGCATCGAGGTCGTACGGCGCGCCGGTGGTCTGACGGACCTGCCAACCGAGACCGACGGTAACAGCCGTCAGGTTGGGCGCGACCTTGCTGAGCGAGACATTGCCGCCTTTGGACAGCGACACCGATGACATGTCGTGAGCGTAGTCCCGAGCTCGGGCCCGCGGCATCCCCTCCCCGTACTTGTCTCGTTCCGACCTCACTTCGTTGTGCCGCCCCGGATTCAGGCCGGCGCACGCACCGGTGGGTTGGTTCGCGCATGCCCTGGCCAGGACCACACCTGCCCGCGCGGGGCAGGATCGGCGCCCGGCTAGGGTGCCAGAGATGGAGATCCGCCAGGCGCCGCCGGACTCGGCCGGGACGGCCCGTGTCGTGCCGCGTCACCTGGTCGGCCGGGACCGGGCCAGTCGATGAACCCCGGAACCATCGCGACCGTCGCGCCCGCGGCGGTCGCCGACACCGGGATGACCCGGCGCCGCAAGGCGCTCGCGCTCACCCAGCCGCTGCACGACCTGGACGCCAGGAAGTCGTACCTGGAGGGCGCCGACTTCGACGTCTACGCGATGGCCGAGCTCGCGCTGCACGCCATCGACCTGGTCACCGTGGCCATGGACTTCGACCGGGGCGCGGACCACGAGCAGGTGCTACGCAAGCTCGTCCCGCTGGCCGCCGACCAGGCACCCGACCGGCCCCGCGCCGAGCACGAGCGGGTCGCCCGGTGGGTGCTGAGCAACCTGATCAACGTCGGCAGCGTCGACCGCGGGTTCGACGTCATCTACGGCACCTACCGGGCCGACGGCCGCTACGTGCGCCGGCGGTTCGACTTCAAGCTGCTCGTCGAGCTGACGGGCAGCGGCGGCGAGCTGTATCTGCGCGCCACGGACGAGGCGGTGACCGTCCTCGTCGGCGCGCTGGACACGGACGTGACCTCCGCGCAGATCGCGGCCGAGGTGACGCTGGACAACCTGATCCGCCGCGGCCGGCTGGCCGACGCCAGAACGGCGGCGGAATCGGCGCGGTACCGGACCGTCCAGTACGCCGAGCAGCTGCGCCGACAGCTCGACGCGACGCGGCGCAACGTGCTGGCGGTCGACTGGCTGCGCGCGGTACCGGTGCTGCTGGATGAGGCACTCAGCCACGTCGAGCAGCGGTACCGGCACGAGAACGCGATCCTGACCCACATTCGGCGGTACCGCGACGCGGCCGACGACGCCGATCACAAGCGGCAGGCCGCCAAGCTGGTCGCGATCGTGGCGGACTGCGTCCGCCGCCACACCCAGCTCCAGGCGCGGCTGCTCGAGGCGGGCGCGGTCTTCCGCGCCGAGCAGGACCGCCAGCAGTTCGCGGATGTTCCCGCGCGCGACGGGATCGACCTCTACACGCAGGTCCTGATGCCCGTCCTGGCTCTGCCGGTGGCTACGGCGGCGGCTCCGGCCACTGCCTTCTTCCCGGCAGCCGTGGGAGTGCGCACGCCTCGGGCCGTGCGCCTCGTCGATCTGGTCGACGGGCTTCTGGCGCCACCCGCCGAACAGGAGGTGCTCGGGCCTCCGGTGGTCGAGGCGGACCTGGTCTCGCTGCGCGAGCCGGCACGGTTCGACGACGAGACCTGGTCGGCCGCGACGGCCATCCTGGAGATCGCGCCGGAGGCGCCGCGGCGACTGTCGGAGCTCCTCGCGCAGGCCAGGCGGGCGGGTGGCGCGGACGTGGCCGAGCTGGTGGTGCTGCTCGCCGCGCACGCGCTGAGCCCGCAGGTCTCCGCCGCCGCGCGCCAGGGTGACGACGTCGTGTCGGTCGCCGTCGACGACGGCGTCGAACTGGATGACCCCTGGTTCGGTGGCTCCGACCTCCTCGTCGGCCGGGTGCGCATCGGCGCCGAGGGCACCGATGCCGGCAGCTCCGCTCCCCCACCCACCATGATCCGGAAATAGTCGTGACAGCCACCCATGAGCCCATCGCCGCGCTGGAGCACACCCCGGGCGCGGCCAGCCCTCGTCTCGAGGCCCCCACTGCCCCCGAGCGGGATGCCCGGCGCGAGCACGGCGACGCGTTCGACGCGGCCCGCCTGATCGCCTACGGCCTGCGGCCGAAGCTGGTGCCGGCACGGGACGGGACGTACGCCGAGCTCGTGCGCCGGCATCTGCGGGACCAGGAGTTCGCGGCGCTGACCCAGGCTGTCGCCGGTGGTCTCGGGCTGGTCGTCCTGGACGTGGCGGAGCGGGCGGGCCTGGTGGTCGCGGGAGCTGAGGACTCCGCCTTCACCGTCCGGATGACGGACTACGCGCGGCGGGCTGGCGGGGAACACCGGTCGGCCGAGCGCCTCCTGCACGCGGTCGCGCAGCTCGCCGTCGCCGCGCTCGCGTTCCCCCGCCCGGCCGATCTGCTCGACGACTCCTATGTGGGCCGGGTCAGTGTCGAGGGCGTGGACGCGTTCGTCCGCGAGGCCTGCCGGCTGCTCGAGGAGCGGGTCGCCGCCGACCCGGACACCGAGACCGACCCGGGGGACGGCCGACGGACGCTCGAGGCCGCCTGGCGCCTGTACTCGCGCCGCCCGGCGGCGGGAACGACCCGCGACGCCCGCCGGCTCGCCGGGTCGACCACCGGGATCATCGCCCGGGCGATGGGCTTCCTCGCCGACTCCGGCTGCCTGGTGCCGGTGAGTGAGCAGGCCGGCGGCACGTTTCGCACCACGGCGCGCTACCAGATACAGGTGCGCGAGCTGGCGGCCGACGCGGCGCTCGAGGAACTGCTCGACCTCGGCGTCGTGACGGTGGCCGACGGCTCGGGGGGTGTCCGGGTGCTCGCGGCCGAGCCCGTCCTGCCCGGAACCGAGGCAGGCAGAACGAGCGGGCCACAGCGCGTGGCACCGGAGGCGGACGATGTTTGAGCTCTCCAGGGTGCGACTCCATTCGATCGGGCCGCCCGGGGCGCGGTTCGGCGATGTTCTTCTCGACTTCTCCGGGGTAGGAGCGCCGGTCACCGGACACCGCCAGGATGCGCTCTTCAGCGCCGGCGTGGCCATCCCGGAGACGGACGGTAACAGTGAGGACACGGCACAACGGGCCGGCGGCGCGCCCCCGTCCGACGGGAGCGCACCCAGCCTGAGGACTCCCGGCGCTGTCGCTGCCGGCGGGGTGACCGACACCGCCGTACCGGCCGTTCAGCCTGGTCAGGCTGGCCAGTCGAGCCGCCCGGTCCGGCCGTCGCCCGCGTCTGTGCTGTTCCTGGAGAACGGCGGCGGCAAGAGCGTCCTGATGAAGTTGATCTTTTCGGTGGTGCTCCCCGGCCGGCGGCAGGTCGTGGGCACCTCGAACGGCCGTGTGCTGGACAACTTCGTCCTCGCCCGGGACTGCGGGCATGTCGTCTGCGAGTGGCAGCACGCCGTCACCGGGGAACGGGTCGTCACCGGCAAGGTCAGCGAGTGGCGCGGGCGGGCGACGGGGGACGCGTCCCGCCTCGCCGAGGCCTGGTACTCCTTCCGGCCGAGCGCGGAGCTGGACATCGCCAGCCTCCCCCTCGTCCGCGACGGACGGCTGATCACGCTCGCCGGCTTCCGCACCCGGCTGGCCGAGGCCGGCGCGGCGGACCCGAAACTGGCGATGACCTGGGAGACGAACCAGGGCGCCTGGAGCGAGAACCTCGACGCCATCGGCCTGGACCCGGAGCTGTTCCGCTACCAGCGGGCGATGAACGCGGGCGAGGGAGAGGCCGCGGAGGCGTTCGCGTTCAACAGCGACGAGCAGTTCGTCGACTTCCTGCTACGCGCCGTCACCCCGCCGGAGGATCCCGCCGGCGTCGCCGAGGTCGTCGACGGCTACGCGGCGAAGCTCGCCGAGCGGGCGGCACTCGACGCCGAGCGGGAGTTCGTCGCCGGCGCGCTCGAACGGCTCGACCCGCTGGTCGAGGCGGTCGGGGCGCGCGTGGAGTCCGCGGCGGGGCTGCGGACTCTGCTGACGACGGTGCGCGGCGCGGCCGGGGCCGTCGAGGCGCGGATCGCGCTCGACCGCGTGGGGGCGGTCGAGCTGGATGCCCGCGGCCAGTCCGGCCGGGACGCCGTCGAGGAGGCCGAGCGGGCCCGGCGGCGCGCGGTCGACACCGAGCTCGCGGCGCGGCTGCGGGTCTCCGAGCTGCGGCTGGCCGAGGCCGAGGCGACCCGCGACGAGCTCGTCGAGCGTTTCGCGGAGGCCAACGAGGAGCTGGACGCGTGGCGCGCCGCCGAGGACGTCCTCCGGCACGCGGCCGCCTCGAGCGAGGCCGGGCGGCTGACCCGGCTCGTCGAGGAGGCCGAGTCCCGCTCGGCGCCGGCCCTGGCCGACCGGGACGCCGCCGCCCGTGCCCTGGTCGTCGGGTTGTCCCGGCTCGCGGCCGCCTCCGATGCGGAGGAGAGCCGGGCGCGCGCGGCCGCCGCGGCCCACGATCTGGCCGCCGAGTCGGCCGCGGCGGCGGACCGTGTCGCCGCCGACGGAGCGGCCACGGCACGCGCGGGCGCGGCGGCGCTGCGCGAGCGACGCGCCCGGTCCGCGCGGGTGCTGGCCGAGGCGGTCCGGGACGGCCTGCTCCCCTCCGCTGACATCGATCCCCAGTCGGCGGCCGCCGAGGCCGCGCGGGCGGCGGAGGAGGCGCGCGCCGCCGTCCAGGACGCGCTCGCGGCCGCGACCCGCTCCACGGACCGGGAACAGGCCCAGGACGGCGCCCGCGCCGCCGAACGCGAGCTGGACACCGCGCGCGCCGAGCTCACCCGGCTCACGAGCGAGCTCGAGCAGGCACTGGCCGGGGCACGCGCGCTGACCGCCGACGGCCGGATCGCCGCCCTGCTGGGCCTCGGTACCGGACCGGACGAGCCGGACCAGCTCGATGCCGCGCACCACCTCGACGCGGTGGACCTGGACACCGACGCGCCCGCCGCGCTGGACGCGCTCGCGGCGGCGGTCCTGGCCGCCGAGGAACGCCAGCTGGCGCTGTCCGTCGACGCGGAGGCGGACCTGCGGGTGCTCAACGCGCTCGGTGACGGGGACCTGCGGCCGGCGCGACCGGCGGTCGGCGACGTCCTCGCGGTGCTGACCCGGGCCGGCATCCCCGCGGTCTCCGGATGGCAGCACCTCTCCCGGGCGGTCGCCGCGACCGAACGCGAGCGCGTGCTCGCGGCCCGCCCCGATCTGGTGGACGGCGTCGTCGTGCCGGCCGGCTGGGACGTCGGCGCGGCGCACGCCGCGCTGGCCGCGGCTCGGCTGCTCCCCGACTGCGCGATCGTCGTCGGTGCCGCCGAGCTGCTGTCGGACGCGGCGTCGCCCAGCCACACCGACCACCCTGACAACGCCGACCCCGCGGGCCCTCTTCGCGGGCGGGCGTTCCTCGTCCCGCCGAACCCGGCGCTGTACGACCGGGCCGCCGCCGCGGCCGAGCGGGAGTCCGTCCGGCGTCGACACGAGGAGCGCAGCGCGCAGGCGGCCGAGCTGAGCGCGCGGGCGCGGGCTGACCGCGAGCTCGCCGCGGCGGTCGCCGGCTGGCGCCGGTCCAACCCGCCGGGACGGGTCGCGGGGCTGCGTGCCGCCGCCCGCGCCGGCCAGGACGCGGTCGACGTCGCCGAGAACGCGCTGGCGGCCGCCCGCGAGCTGGTCGGGGAGGCCGTCCGCGCCGCCGAGCGGGCGGTCGCCGAGATCGAACGCCTGCGTGCGGTGGAGGAGGAGCGCACGGCCCGCGCCGCCGCGCTCGACCTGCTCGTCCGCGCCGTCGGGGAGTCGGTGGGAGCCGACAGCGAGATCACGCGGCTGGAGGCGACCGCGGCCGAGCGGTCCACCGAGGCCGAGGAGCACCGCGCCCGGGCCGCGGCAGCGCGGGCGGCGGCGCAGGACGCGCTGCGGCGGGCCGACGACGCCGCGCGCAACGCCCGGGTGGCGCGGGCGGAGTCGGCCGAGGTGGTCGGCGGCGGAGACATCGACAGCGCCGACATCGACAGCGGCAACATCGACAGCGACATCCACGGCGCGGACGGCGCCGGGGACGGCCACGGAGGCTACGGAGCCGGGCCCGGAGCGGGCGGGCCGCCGCCGCAGGTTCCGCTGCTGCGCGCTGTCTACGAGTCGGCCGAGCGGGCGTACGCGCAGGTCGAGGTGGGTGCGGACCTCCGCGGCGAACTGGATCGCGCGCGGCGGGCGCAGGCGGCGGCACGCGGTGCCGTGGAGGGGCTGCCCGCCGCCGTCCGCACCCGCTCGGCGGCGCTGCTGGCCGGTCCGAACAGCGGCGACGCGGCAGCGCGGGCGACCGCCCAGGCCACGTCCCGGCGCGTCGCGGCCGACCTCGGCCGCGAGCTCGACGCGGCGCGGGAGCGGCTCGGCGGACTGCGGCAGGAGCTGCGCCACACCGCCGCCGAGGTGACCGACGCCGGAGCGCGGCCACTCGCGCGGGACGAGGGCCCCGCCACGATGGAGCAGTCGCGGGACGCGCACCGGGCCGCCGTCGAGGCGCTGCACGAGTCGGAGGCCGCCGTCCGGGCGGCCCGGGACGCGCTGGACGAGCTGGAGCGCCACGCCGCGGCGCACGAACGTGAGGTGGACGCCTTCGGTCTCGTCGCCGAGACGCTGTCCGAGCTGCGCGCGGACGCCGAGTCGGCCGTAGCCGGCACGAGCGAACGCACGGGTGCCGGCGAGCGTTCCGACACCGGCGTCGGCGAACGTGCGGCCTCCGACGTCGGAGGCCGCGCGGGCACCAATGCCGGAGACGCCACGGGCACCAGCGTCGGACGCGGCAACGGCGCCGTTGCCGCGCCGGCTGGCTCCGCCGGATGGCCGGGCGGCGTGGAGGCGTTCGACGGGGACACGGCCGCGGCCACGGCGATGGCCCGCGAGCTGCGGTCGTCCTGGCGGCAGGCGGTGGCGGCGCACGGCGAGGCGGCGGGACGGGTGCGGGCCGCCGCCGACGCCGTGGCGGCCTGGGCCGCCACCGACCGGTTCGAGTCCGTCCGTTCGCCGGCCCGCCGGCAGATGGTGCGGGCCGGCCGGGACGCCGTGGCCGCGAACGCCGCCGACTGGGCCGCGGCTCTCGCGCCGCGCCTGCGCAGCCTCGACGACGACCTGGCGCACATCGGCCGCAACCGGGCCGCGATCGTGGCCCGGCTCGAGGGCATGGTGCGGGCCTCGCTGGGCACGCTGCGCTCGGCGCAGCGGCTGTCCCGGCTACCCGACCGGCTCGGCGACTGGTCGGGCCAGGAGTTCCTGCGCATCACCTTCGCCGAGCCGGACCCGGTGGCGCTCACCGACGCGCTCGGCGAGGTGGTGGACGCCGCCGCGCGCGGTTCGGCCACCCCAGGGCCGGCGTCCACAGGTACCGTCGCGGTCTCCCCCGGCGGGCCCGGTACGGCCGGGGCCCGCCGGGACGGCATGACGCTGCTGCTGCGCGGCGTCCGCGCCGCGCTCCCGGGCGGGGTGCGGGTCGAGATCCTCAAGCCGGACGCGGTGCTGCGCACCGAGCGGGTGCGGGTCTCCCAGCTCGGCGACGTGTTCTCCGGCGGCCAGCAGCTCACCGCGGCGATCATCCTGTACTGCACCATGGCCGCGCTGCGGGCCAACGACCGTGGACGGCTGCGCGCCCGGCACGCCGGCGTCCTCTTCCTCGACAACCCGATCGGACGGGCCAGCGCCGCCTACCTGCTGGACCTGCAGCTCGCGGTGGCCGATCGGCTCGGAGTGCAGCTGATCTACACCACCGGCCTGTTCGACACCACCGCGCTGAGCGCCTTCACCCTCGTCATCCGGCTCCGCAACGACGCCGACCTGCGGGCCGGGATGAAGTATCTGCGGGTACAGGAACGACTGCGCCCGGGACTGACCCCGCCGGACGTCGCCGCGGGCGGCGCGGCCGGAGTGATCACCGCCAGCCGCCTGTTCCGCCGGACAGCACCCGGCCCGCCGGCCACGGCATCAGTGCCAGCCACGAGATCAGCGCCGGCCGGGACCGGCCGGGAGGCCATCGCCGCCACGAACGGGGACCGGTCCGATCCCGCCGCCGCGAACGCGCATACGGGACCGTGAGCATCGAGTCCGCACCGAGCCTTGGTCCCGCGCCCGGCGGATGAGACCATGAGCCCGCGCCGCCCGGCACCCCCCGAGCCGGGCGGCGCCGTTCCGGCGGTCAGCCGCAGGCCTCCGGCGGTCAGCCTGCCGGGCAGGGGCGCACCTCGACGGACCCGTCGGTCGTCGAGCTCCGGCCGTCGAGGTCGGTCGCCACCACGGTGTAGGTGATCGTCCCCGCCGCCGGCACCGGCCCGATCGGCCCGGACCAGGTCGACCGGTCGTCCACCGCCGTGCCCAGTTGGAGCGGGGTGGTGGTGGCCTGTCCGTCCGGCGCCCGGGTGCGCACCTCGACGCCGAGGACGCCCGTCGGGTCGACGACCGTGGCGGTCACTGTCGCCTGTGTGGTGCCCTGATCACCGGCGCAGCCGCTGGGGAGGATCGTGGTCGGCGCGGCCGAGACGCCGCTGAGCCCCGGTGCCCCGGAGACCCGCGCGGTGATCCGCAGGTTCCCGCCGCCGGAGCCGTCGACGGCCGAGACCGGGACGTCCAGGTCGATCGAGCCCGGCGGAGCCACCGCCCGGTCGAGGGTGACCACGAGCGGCACCTGCGCGCCCGGACCGACGACGTCCTGCCCCGGGACGACGCTGACCCACCCGGGCGTGTCGCCAACGCGCACGCGCGCCGGTGACGTCCCGACGCCGAGCACGTCGAGCCTGATCGTCGACTCCACCTCGCCGAAGTCGACGTCGGTGCGGCTCAGCCCGATCGCCGGCCCGGCCGGCGGGGTCCCGCGCGGGCCGCCCGTGCCCGCTCCCGGGCGAGCCGGCGCGGACGTGCCGCCCGCCTGGGACGGTTCGGGAGACGCCGAGACCCCGGAGCTCTCCAGGGGCTCGGGCGGCCCGGATGCCCCGAACGCCCCGACGGGGACGGGGCCGTTCGCCGTCGGCGAGGGAACCGGCGGGGACGCGACGGAGGTCGACACGACGATGCTGGTCCGCGCACCGGCCGGGTCCCGCACCGCGGACGCCGGCCCCGACCCGCTGTTGTGGATCAGGAACAGGGTCGTGGCCAGGGCCGCCGCGGCCCCCACCGCGGCCGCGACCCGCCCCCACCGGATGGGGAGGATCCGTTTGGAGCGCCCCCAGGGAGAACGGTGCCGGCCAGCGGGACTGATCTCGTCCGCCATCCGTTGTTCCATTGGGTCCGAGCGTAGGCCCAAAAGTGGATACAGGACCCCGATTCACTCGTTTCCGTGACGAAGTCCCCACCAAACCCACCACACCAGCGTCTGGGTTACCAACGCGAACCCGAACAGCAGGTCCTCGACCGGCGCGAACACGAGGCGGGGCCCGGCGATCGCGTCCGGGTCGTACACGACGATGTCGAAGCCGGTCAGGATGCCGTTCGTGACGAGCTGGAAGAAGACGATGATCGCGTAGGCCGTCCAGAACAGCCGGCGGGTGAGCAGCCGGGTACGCAGGATCCGCAGGTCCAGCAGCACGCTCACGACGACGCCCACGACGGCCAGCGCGGTGTAGCTCATCCCGGCCCGCGGGCCCCGTCCGCCGGCCTGTCGCCGGCACGCTCGCCGTCCACCTGCTCGCCGTCCACCTGCTCGGCGCCAGCCCGCTCGTCGCCCGCCTGCCAGCCGGTGACGGCGCGCACGGCCTCCAGCGCGAGCACGGCACACACGGGGACCACGACGAAGAAGAGGACCTCGTCGAGCGGGAGGCCGCCGGGCAGCAGCACCCCGGTGGTGCGCCGCGGGTCGAACGCCCAGTGGCCGCGCGCGATCGCGTACAGATCCCACCCGACGAAGACGACCAGCACCGGCGCCACCGACAGCAGGAGGCGGCGGGGGCGCGCATACACCCTCGTCCGCAGCAGGATCTCCAGCGGCGCCGTCGCCACCAGGCACCCCAGCAGCACGGCGAGGTAGCTGAAGTGGCCCAGACCGCCGAAGTGACCGAGGCGGCTCACCGCGGACGCCCTCCCCCGGTCAGGCCGAGCGCAGGCGTTCGGCGAGCGCGGTGGCGGCGGCTCCCGGATTCGCGGCCTCGGTGATGCCCCGCACCACCACGACCCGGCGCGCGCCGGTCTCGAGGATGGCGTCCAGGGTCCGCGCGTCCACACCGCCGGTGACGAACCAGGGTTTGGCCCCCGGCTCGAACGGCGGGGCGTGCCGCGCGGCGAGCCGCGGCAGGCCCATCCCGACCGGTGGACGGCCCTCCTTGGTCGGCGTGGCGTGCACCGGGCCGACGCACACGTAGTCGACGTCCGGGTCCGCGAGCGCGGCCAGGAACTGCTCGGGATCGTGCGTGGACAGCCCGATGAGCGCGTCCGCCCCGACGATGGTCCGCGCCAGCCGCGGCGGGATGTCATCCTGCCCCACATGCAGGATGTCGACGCCCGCGAAGGCGGCGACGTCGGCCCGGTCGTTGGCGCTGACCAGGGCACCGACCCGGTCCGCGGCCTCCCGCATCCGGGCCAGCCCGGCGAGCTCCTCGCGCCACTCCAGCCCCTTCTCCCGGAGCTGGACGAGGTCGACGGCGGGCGCGCCCGGCAGGCCGAGCACGTCCTCGAGGAAGCTTCCCTCGTCGCCGCGACGCGCGGTGCACAGGTAGAGGCGGGCGTCGAGGAGGCGGGCCATCCGACGCGCGCGCAGCGACTCAGCCCCCGGCGACGGCACGGACGATCTCCAGGGTGTCGCCGTCGGCCAGGTGGACCGAAGGCATCTCCGACGGGGTGAGTGCGGTGCCGCGCAGTTCCACGACCACCGAGCCGGGCCGCAGCCCGAGCTGGACGAGCAGGTCCGGCAGGGCGAGCCCGGCGGGCACCTCCCGCGGCTGCCCGTTGACGACGATCCGCGCGACGCCCGGGCCACCGGCCGGGGCGGTGCTGACGGCTGCTGGTCCCGGGGACGGATCGAGCTCCGCCCGGTTCGGACGATCGGCCATGCACCCGACCCTACGGGAGCGGGCGCCCCTGGCCGGGCGGGTTCGGCGGGCCGGCCCGGTCAGAACCCCAGCGCCTGCGCGCGCCGCCTGACCTCTTTGCCGCGGTTCTCGGCCAGCGCCTGAACCGGGGTGCCCGGCAGGCTCGGATCCTCCCGGAACAGCCAGTCGAGGGCCTCGTCGTCGTTGTAGCCGGCGTCGAAGAGCAGCGTGAGCAACCCGGGCAGGCCCTTGACCACCGCGCCGTCCTGGATGAACGCCGCGGGCACCTTGAGCACGCCGTCCACCCGCCGGGCCAGAAGGGTGCGGTCGCGCACCATCTGGCGCACCCGGGTGACGGGCACTCCCAGACTCTCGGCCACGTCGGGCACGTTCAGCCAATCCATGGTCAACAGTAAACACCGTTGCGTTCCGGTTTGCTTTGACCCCTGCGCCGGGCTGGTCAGCCGGGCGCCATCTGCGCGCCGCCGGCCGCCGCCGACCTGCGGGCCGCCTCGAGCACCGCGACCAGCCGGCGGGCGTCCTCCGGCTGCTGCTCGGCCAGTGGCCAGCCGGCGACCAGGCAGTCCGCGAGCTCGCGATGGAACCTCGTGGCGTCGTGCGGCCCGGTCGACAGCGCGGTGCGCGTCCCGTCGTGGGCGAGCAGCCGCGGTGACCGCGGCGCCCCGCCGTGGCCGTCGCGGGCGTCGCGGGCGTCGCGGGCGAGCAACGAGCCGATGCTGCCAAGCACCTGGGTGCCGGGCCGCGCGGCGGCGGCCACGTCCGAGATCGTCACCTGGGCCTCGCAGCCGCCGGCGAAGTGGAGGAGCACCCGGGCGTGGTCGGCGTTCGTGACGTGGTGCCACACCCGCTTGTGCCCGAAGGCGCTGACCCACTCGACCTGGTCGTCGACGAGATCGAGGACGCGGCCGAGCTGCACGGCGCCCCGGTCGAAGATCAGCCCGCCGCTGATCCGCTCGTCGTCGTGCCAGGTGCCGGTGGGCCGCCGCAGGCCACCGGAGAAGACGTCGATCCACATCACCTCGCCGACGTCCCCGCGGTGCACGGCCGTGCGCATCGCCCGGTGACCTGGGTCGTCCCGGCCGTCGGGGTAGACGGCGAGCAGCAGCGAGCGGCTCTGGGCGAGCTCGGTCAGCTCGTCCACCTCGTGGGTCGACAGGCACATCGGGGCGTGCACGACCACCTGCTTGCCGGCCTCGAGCGCGCGGCGGGCCCACTCGACATGGGTGTGGGTGGGGGTCGCGACGATCACCAGGTTGAGCTCGGGGTCGTTGACCAGGTCGTCGGGGTCGTCGACCCGGCGGGCCGGCCGGTCGGTGTCCTGGCCGGGCGGGCGGGCCATCCCGCCGTCGCAGAGGGCGGCCAGCTCCAGGCCCTCGACGGCGTCGACGGCGTCGATGTGCACGCCGAAGACGTCCGGGGCGCCGATGAGCCCGACCTTGACCGGCCCGGCGTCGGTCACGCCGAGCGCGTGGCGCAGCCAGCGGCCGACGAGCCGCTGGTAGCGGGGATCGGCGAGCAGTTCCTCGCCGGCCCCGAGGGTGAAGATGCCCAGGCCGGTGGACGGCCGCCAGGTGCAGATCGGGTGCTCCCCCATCTCGTGGCGCACCATGAGCAGCCGTTCGACGTCCTCGGCCACCTTCTCCGGGATGACCCAGGACTCCCGGGGCCGGAAGTCCCCGAGGCGGGCGGCCACGGCGGCGCCGTCCGGACCGGGGATCAGCGGCAGGTCGTAGAGGGGCGTCACCCGGCCGGGGGTGAGCCCGGAGGCGTCGATGAGCGGGCTGTCCGGCGACAGCGACCGGACGGTCGGCCCGGCCAGCAGGACGGGCACGGACTGCCGGGCCCGGTCGAGCAGCTCCTGCTCGACGTGGTCGAGCGGGCGGTCGATGAGGACGAGCAGCGCGTCGGCCGAGCGGGCCGACGTCGGCCCGAGCCCGGCGGCCCGTAGATGATCACCGAGCGCATTCACGCCGGGAAGGTTCGACACCAGGTGAATGCGTGGCACGGGGGGCACTTTAGTCAGAACCCACCCGGACGGGAACAGTGGGTTCACGACACGCGAGCACGCCACGCACTCCACGACAAAAAGTAAACAATACTTTTACGGAAAGTAGTCAACTGCGGGCATGGCAAAGACCGCCGGCCGCTCGGAGCGGCCGGCGGCGCCCGTCTCACACCGGCTGCGCGGGCTGGAGCTCCTTCAGCGCGACCGCGGGGTCCGCGAACCGCTCGGCGTCCGGCGCCACGCCGGCGAGCAGCATCCGCCGGCCGGCGACCATGTCCAGTGGTCGGGCGACGGTCACCAGAGCGACCAGCTCGCCGTCCGGGGCGAACCAGCCCGCCGACCAGCCCGGCGCCCGCTTCGCGCCCTCCGGCGCGACGGCGGTCGGATCCCCCCGCAGCACCAGCGTGCTGTCCGCGCCGGGCATCCCGGCGAACTGGATCATGCGCCCGAACTGCTGCGACCAGAAGTACGGGACGGGATCGTAGATCTCGGCCTGGTCGCCGGCCTGCGCCGGCCCGTCACCGCCGGCCAGCGAACGCAGCAGGGTGGCCACGGCGACCCGCGGCGACTCCTGGGCGCATTCCCAGTGCTCGACGCGCAACCGGCGGTCGTAGCGCCGGGACCACCACGCGGCGCAGTCCCCCACCGCGACGACCGAATCCGGCCGGTAGCCGCCGGCCCCGTCGGCCGTGCCCGGCCCGCCGGCGTCGGCCGCCCTGGCGCCGGGCACCGCCGACAGCCATTCGTCGACGACGACGCCGCGGTCCAGCGGCAGACCCGACGACTCCAGCCAGGCGACGTCCGGGCGGACGCCGACTCCCACGACCACCACGTCGGCAGGCACGAACTCGCCCCCGGCCAGCGCGAGCCCGTCCGCCCGGATCTCGTCGACCGCGGCACCGAGCCGCAGGTCGATCCCCACCTTGGCGTACCAGGGGACCGTGTACCCGCCGATCTCGGCACCCAGCGCGAGCAGCGGCGCGGAGCCGGCCTCGACGACGGTCACGGCCGCGCCGGCGGACGCCGCGTGCGTGGCGACCTCGGCGCCGATCCAGCCCGCGCCGACGATGGCCAGCCGGATACCCGGGGTCAGCGCCTCGCGCAGCGCGAGGGCGTCGTCGATGGTGCGCAGCACCCGCTGCTCGCCGGGGCCGGGCAGCCGCACCGGGGCGGCGCCGGTCGCGAGCACCAGCCCGTCGAACTCGACGGCGCCGCCGTCGGTCTCCAGCACACCCGGGCGCAGCCCGGTCGCGTGCCGGCCGAGCAGGAGCTCCACGCCGTCGAGGTCGAAGGGCAGCGAGGTGTCGTCCGTCCGCCCCGACAGCACCGCCTTCGACAGCGGCGGCCGGTCGTACGGCCGATGCTCCTCCGCGCCCACCAACGTGATCGTGCCCGCGAAGCCCTGGGCGCGGAGCTCGACGACCGCTCGCCCTCCGGCCAGCCCGCCACCGACGACGACGACGCGATCCATCAGCCCACCCGCTCCATGGGCCGAGAGGCTACTGGGCAGGTCTGTCCCGTGTCGCCCGCTAGTCGCGCTGCCCACAACGGCGGGCGGCGCGGACTCGCCGCGACGGAGGATCGCCGGTCAGCCGGTGGCGTCGACCAGCGGGAAGGCGTCCTTCCACACGGGCTCGTAGCCGGCGCCGACCAGCATCGCGGCGACGTCCGCCGGGGAGCGCTCGTCGGAGATGGAGAACTGCTCCTGCGCCGTCCCGGGCCGGCCGTACCCGCCGGGCTCGGTGGACGAGCCCGCGCTCATCGTGGTCACCGCGATGCGGACCAGGCCGTCGCGCAGGGCCGCCGGCTCGCGGGTCGACAGTGAGATCGCCGCGTCCGGCTCGAACAGCCGCAGCGCCGCGTGCGCCTGGACGAACTCGGCGTCGCCGACGACGACGGTCGGTGGGAAGCCACTGGCGCTCGGCTTGATCCTCGGCAGCGCCACCGAGACCTCCGTCCGCCAGAAGCGGCGGGCGAGGAAGGATGCGTGCGCGGCGAGCGCGAGGACGTCGGCCCGCCAGTCCGGCGCCAGGCCGAGCAGGACGCCGAGGCCCAGGCGGCGGGCGCCGGCGCGGGCCGCCCGCTCGAAGGAGGACAGCCGGCGGTCGTAGTCGCGCTTCCACCCGGCCACGTGCACCTGCGCGTAGCGCTCCCGGTCGTAGGTCTCCTGGTAGTGGACGACGCCGTCGAGCCCGGCCGCGACCAGCCGGCTGTAGGTGTCGTCCGACCAGGTCTGGGTCTCCACCGAGATCGAGGGGACGAACGGTCGCAGCCGCTCGACGACGTCCACCAGGTACCCGGCGGAGACCTCGACGCGGTGCTCCCCGGAGACCAGCAGGATGTGCCGGAAGCCGCGGTCGGCCAGCAGGCGCGCCTCGGCCTCGGCCTCGTCGACCGTCAGGGTGCGCCGGGCCACCTCCAGCCCCTTGGCGAACCCGCAGTAGGTGCAGGACGACAGGCAGGCGTTCGACACGTACAGCGGGGCGAACAGCCGCACCGCCCGGCCGAACCGGCGCAGCGTCGTCTCCCGTGCCGCCTGCGCCAGCTCCTCCAGCCGCCCGGTCGCGGCCGGCGACAGCAGGACGGCGAGGTCGGCGATGTCCAGCCGGCCGCCGGCGTCGGGCCGCCCGGCGGCGACGGCCCGGCGCAGGACGGCGTCGACCCTCGCCTCGTCGGCCTCGACCGAGACACGGGCGAGCGCCGGGATGTCGAGCGCGGCGAGCTCGCGGGCGAACAGCCCTGCCGGGCTGGCCATCAGCCGGCCCCGCCGGGCAGACCGCCGGGCACCGCGCCCAGGAAACCGGTGAGCGGAGAGGACGCCTCGGCCACGGTGGCGCTGCCCGCCCGCGGCCTGCCGGCGAGGTGGGCCATCCGCCCGGCGGTGGTCGCGAGCGCGAAGGCCCGGGCCATCGCGACCGGGTCGGCGGCGATCGCGATCGCCGTGTTGACGAGCACCGCGTCCGCCCCGATCTCCATCGCCTCGGCGGCGTCGGAGGGCGCGCCGATGCCGGCGTCCACCACCACCGGGACCCCGGCGGTCTCCACGATCGCCTCGATCGCGTCGCGGGTGCGCAGGCCGCGGTTGGAACCGATCCAGCTGCCCAGCGGCATCACCGTGGCGCAGCCGGCCTCCTCGAGCCGGCGTGCCAGCACCGGGTCGGCCGAGCAGTACGGGAGCACGGTGAACCCGTCGGCGACCATCAGCTCGGCGGCGCGCAGCGTCTCGATCGGGTCCGGCGCGAGGGTGCGCGGATCCGGCGTGACCTCGAGCTTCACCAGGGACGTCCCGGTCGCCGCGCGACCGAGCCGGGCCAGCCGCAGCGCCTCGGCCGCGTCCTGCGCGCCGGAGGTGTTCGGCAGCAGCGTCATGCCGGCCGGGACGAAGTCGAGCACGTCGCCCTCCCCCGCGCGGCTCAGGTCGACCCGGCGCAGGGCGACGGTGACGATGTCCGCCCCCGAGGCGACCAGGCTGTCGCGCATGACCGGATGGCTCGCGAACTTGCCGGTGCCGACGAGGAGCCGGCTGGCGTAGACGGTGCCGGCGATCCGGAACGGGTCGGGATGACCGCGCTCCGAATGGTCGGACTCCGGATGGTCGGAGTTGTCCGGCTCGCGTCGGACCTCGGTGACCCGCTGTGTCATCAGATGGTTCCTCCCCACGCGCGCATGACCGCGATCGGGTTATGCGGGTCGCCGGCGGCATGCTGGCCGGCCTCTCAGCCCGCGTCCGCGGGCTCCCCGGTCACGCCACAGTCTAAGCCGCCGCGCGCGGCGGACCAGCGGCTCCGGCGAACCCGGACAGACAACGCGTCCCGGTACGGCGTCCGGGAGCTCACCCGGGCCGGGATCGACCGGGCTCCCGCCGAGCGGGCCCGAGATCGAGCACGCGGATCGAATTCCAGATTTTGTGACGAACATCCCGCCCGTTCGGGTACATCTCACGGCCAAATGCGCAGTAAGACCACTGTCTGGCCGATCGGGCGGCCGATCGTAAACTGTGCATGTGGATTCCACCGTGGCCGACCCCGTCATAGGTCGTCTCCTGGACGGGCGGTACACCGCCCAGGAGCGGCTCGCCGTCGGCGGGATGGCGACGGTGTACGTCGCCCATGACAACCGGCTCGACCGGTTCGTCGCCCTCAAGATCATGCATCCGAACCTCAGCCACGATCCGGAGTTCGTGGCCAGGTTCCACCGGGAGGCGAACGCGGTCGCGCGGCTGAACACGCCGTGCGCCGTCTCGATCCTCGACCAGGGGTCCGACACCAGCCCGGCCGGTGTCCTGCACTACCTGGTGATGGAGCTGGTCCGCGGGCGCTCGCTGCGCCAGCACCTGGGGATGCGCGGGCGGCTCACCGTCGCCGAGGTCGTCGAGATCTTCGAGCCGGTGGCCGAGGCGCTCGCCGCGGCGCACGCGGCCGGCATCATCCACCGCGACATCAAGCCGGAGAACATCCTGCTCGGTGACGACGGCCGGGTGAAGGTCGCCGACTTCGGCCTGGCCCGGCCGGTCACCAATCCCACGGCGGCCCTCACCGGCGGAGTGGTGATGGGGACGGTCGGCTACCTGGCCCCCGAGCAGGTCACGCACGGCACCGCGGGCATGCGCAGCGACGTCTACGCGGCCGGCGTGATGCTGTTCGAGATGATCACCGGCAACCTGCCGCACACCGGTGAGACGCCGATGTCGGTCGCCTACCAGTCGGTGCACGGTGACGTGCCGGCGCCGTCCACGGTCGTGCCGGACGTCCCCGCCGAGCTGGACGCGCTGACGCTGCGGGCCACCGCCCGCGACCCGAACCACCGGCCGGCCGACGGCGCCGCGCTGCTGGCCGAGCTGCGCGCGATCCTGCCCTACCTTCCGGCGCCGGACGCCGGGGAGGAGTACCACTCCGGCTTCACCGGCCCGCTGGCGGCGCCGCCGCGTCCGGCCCCGCCCCGGCCGCCCGCCGGGCCGCAGGTCGCCCCGACCAGCATGCTGGGCACGGGCTCCGGCTCGTCCTCGGGCGGGCGGCGGCGGGCGCAGCGGACGGGGCCCGGCTCGCGGCTGCCGGTCGGCCCCGCCGTCATCGCCGCGGTGGTCGTCGTGTGCCTCGTGCTCGGGGTGCTCATGCTGCGGTCGCTCGTCGGCGGCGGGAAGCCCGAGGTACCAAAGCTGATCGGCCTGGCCAAGGCGGACGCCGAGCAGGACCTGCGCGACGCCGGCCTGGCTTTCACCTACGGCGCGGAGATCGCCAGCGCCCAGATCCCGCAGGGGCACGTCGTCGAGCAGGACCCGAAGGATGGCGCCGCGGTCAGCGACGGCGCCGTCGTGACGCTGCGGCTGAGCTCCGGCGTCCCCAAGGCCACCGTGCCGGACCTCGCCGGCCTGACCGTCGACCAGGCACTGCCGAAGCTGACCGAGGCGAAGCTGGCGGACGGCGGGCGCAGCAGCGAGGCGAGCGACACGGTGCCGCAGGGCCAGGTCGTCCGCACCGAGCCCGCGGCCGGGGCGGTCGTCGACCCGAGCACGTCGGTGAAGCTCGTACTCAGCAGCGGGCCGTCCTCGGTCGCCGTCCCCAGCGACATCATCGGGATGACCTTCGACGAGGCCAAGGCGCGCCTCGACTCGCTGAACCTCAACCTCACGGTCCAGCAGAGCAATGTCGCCAGTGACAGCGTGGATCCCGGTCATGTGGTCCGCTCGTCGCCCGATCCCGGCCAGCGGGTGAACGCCGGCGGGGCGGTGACGCTCTTCGTCGCCCAGGAGGCCGACGACGACGGCGGCGACGGCGACGGCGACGGCGACGGCAGCGGCGTCATGGTCACGGTCCCGAACGTGGTGGGCAAGTCCTGGCCGGACGCCGAGCGCATCCTCAACCGCCTCGGGCTCAACGCCGACCGGTCGAACTGGTTCGCGGAGCGGGTCACGGGGCAGAGCCCCAAGGCCGGCCGCAAGATCGAGAAGGGCAGCACCGTCCATCTCAAGACGGAGTTCCGCGTAGGCAACTGATCCCTGGGCCGGGTGCGGGCCGGAGTGTGAGTTCCACCTGGCACCGCGTGAGTTCCACCTGGAACCGATTGCGGCACGCTGTGAGGAGGCCACTCGTCCCCGTGACGAGACACGCCCGGGATCGCGGTTACCGGCACCCACGATCGGGTACGGTCGATCTTCACCGGGACCGCGGGCCGGGGCAGGGGAACGAGGAGCGCGGGGGGCGACGTGGCGGCAGGGCGCGGACCGCGCTGGCGCGGGGGGCGGGCCGGACGCACCGCCGAGGTGCTCGACGGCCGGCGTGAGCCCCTCGACGAGACCGAGCTGCAACTGGCGCACGCGGTCGCGACCCTGCGGGCGCTGCCCGGTGCGCTGCCCGCGCCGGCGATGTCCCCCCGGGTCCGCGCCGAGATCCGGGCGATGCTCCTCGCCGAGCCGATCGGCGCCCGCGGCACCCACGAGGTTGGTGAGGGCAACGGCAGGGAAACCGTCGGCGCGGCTGAGAGCACCCGGCGGGCACAGCCGACCCGACCGACCCGACCGGTTCCTCGGCCCGCCGCGCTCGTCACCCGGCCAGGCGGGATGGGCGTCCGGCAGGCGTTGCGCGCCGCCCGGCCGGCCCTGGTCGGGGCGCTGGCCGTCTCGGTCGCGACGGTGGGCGTCGCCGTGAGCGCCGAGCAGGCCCTGCCCGGTGAGCTGCTCTACGGAGTGAAGCGGCAGGTCGAGCAGATTCAGGTCAGCCTGGCCGGCAACCGCGTCGATCGCGCCAAGATCCAGCTCTCCGTCGCCCGGAACCGGATGGACGAGCTCGCCGCGGTCGTCCATCCGGCAGCCCGGCCACCGGCCAGCACGCGCACCGACTCCCCCGCCACCGGCGGAACCACGGCTGGCCTCGGCCCGACTGACGGCGGCCCGACTGACGGCGGCCCGACTGACGGCGGCCCGACTGACGGCGACGCAGCCAACGGCGACCCGGCCGGCGGCGGTGCCGCCGCATCGCCCTCGGGCCAGCCACTTCCAGCAACGACCCCCGGCCCCGGATCTGCCGGGGTACCGCCGACAGAGGCGGCGCCAGAGCAGACGGGCGACCCGGTCGCGGGCGGCCTGGTGCGAACGGGCGGATCGGTGCCGGCGGGCGCCGCGACCCCCGATCCGGCCGTTTCCTCCCCGAGCCACGCGGCGCCCGGGGGGCGTCCGGCCGCGGACGGGGACATCGGCACGGTGACCAGGCTGCTGCGCGACTGGTGCGACGAGGCCGGGGCGGGGAGCGCGGTCCTGATCGAGGAGGCGCTCGCGGGCAGCCGCGACGCCCGGGCGACCCTGAACGAGTTCGCCGCGGACCAGTCGACGCGCCTCGAGGCGCTGTTCGACGCGCTGCCGACCGGCTCGGTATCCGGCGCGCACAAGGCTCGGCGGATCATCCACGACGTCGACTCGACGCTGGCCGTCACCGCCCCGGAGGCCGACGGGCCGTCCGGGGCCGGCACCGCGGCGGGGCGCGGCGGCACGACGGCCGGGACGGCGAGCGGCGGCACCTCACCTGACCCGACCAGCCGGGCACGTTCGGCCGACGGGATGACCAGCCCGACGGTCACTGAGCGCGGCGACTTCCAGCGACAGTCCACCGGGCCGCGGGCTACGGCGCCCGTGCCGACCGTCCCCGCGGCGATCGGCGGCATGGCCGGCGGGTTCCTCCCCGGCCTACCCTTCCTCACACCGGCACAGTCACTGACACCTGACCAGCCATCGACGTCCGACAAGCCGTCGGCACCTGTCCAGCCAGCGGCATCCGGGCAGGCGTCGACACCCACGCCCGCATCGCCGCCGCCCGGCACGGTTCCCGGAGATCCGGGCGCCCCGCCGGCGGACCGGTCGGCACCCGATCTCCCGCTTGTTCTGGAACCAGAGCCGTCGGCACCGCCGCCGACGGGCGGGCATCCCGGCGGCGGCACGTCGGCACAGTCCTCCCCCACGACGCCGCCGGACGTCCTCGAGACGTTCGACGCGCCCGCGAAGGCGGTCGGCCCCGGCGACGGCCCCGCCGGTGACCCCGCGGTCGACGATCCCGCCGGTGGCGGGGCCGAGCAGACTCCGGCGGACGGTTCGTGGTCGGACGGTCCGCGGCCCGAGGTGTCCCCCGTCGCTCAGCCGTCACCGGCGGCGTCGGACGACCCGCTGGCGGAGAAGGCCGTCTTCGGGGAGTGGGCGGCCGAGGCCGCCCCGGACAGCGCGGAACCACCCAGCCCCGAGACAGCCCCGAACGGAAAGACGGCCCCGACCGCCGGGACGACGCCGACCAACACGACGCCACCGACCGGCGGAACCGCGGTCACCCCGAAGACCACAGCGAGCGCGGCAGCCACCCCGACGACCGAGGCCACCGAGGACGTCACCGGAGGGAACGCGCCGGCCGGGCAGCCGTGACCGCCCGCCCCGGGCCTGTGCCAGGGGCGGGCGGGACACCGGTCAGTGGGTGTGTGTGTCGCGCTCCACGCGGGCCTGCTGCAGCGACTCGGCCACCAGGAAGGCCAGCTCGAGCGCCTGGCCGGTGTTCAGCCGCGGATCGCAGGCCGTCTCGTAGCGGCCACCGAGGTCGGCCTCGCCGATCATCTCCGCGCCGCCGAGGCACTCGGTGACGTTCTCGCCGGTCAGCTCGATGTGCAGGCCACCGGGGTGCGTCCCGAGCCCCTTGTGTACCTCGAAGAACCCGAAGACCTCGTCGAGGACGTCGTCGAAGTGCCGGGTCTTCACGCCGCCGACGTCACGGGTGTTGCCGTGCATCGGGTCGCATGACCACACCACGGGATGCCCGGCCGCGTTCACCTTGTCGATGATCGGTGGGAGGGCGTCACGCACCCGCTTGGCGCCCATCCGCGCGATCAGCGTCAGCCGGCCGGGGATGTGGTCGGGGTTGAGCCGCTCGGTGAGCGCCACGACCTCGTCCGGCGTCGCCGTCGGGCCGATCTTGCAGCCGATCGGGTTACCGACCCGGGAGAGGAAGTCGACGTGGGCACCGTCGAGGTCACGGGTGCGCTCGCCGATCCAGATCATGTGCGCCGACAGGTCGTAGACCTCGCCGGTCGACTCCTCGGTGCGGGTGAGCGCCCGCTCGTACTCCATCAGCAGGCCCTCGTGGCTGGTGAACATCTCGACACCGGTCAGGGCCGCCGTGCGGTCCGGGTCGATGCCGCAGGCGGCCATGAACGCCAGCGCCCGCTCGATGTCGACGGCCATCAGCTCATAGCGGCGGCCGGCGGCCGAGTCGCGCACGAACGCCTTGTTCCACTCGTGAACCTTGTGCAGGTCCGCGAAGCCGCCGGTCGCGAACGCCCGCACCAGGTTCAGCGCGACGGCGCTCTGGTGGTAGGCGTCGACCATCCGCTTCGGGTTCGGACGGCGGGCCTGCGCGTTCGGCGCGATGTCGTTCACCGCGTCGCCCCGGTAGGAGGGCAGCCCGGTCGAGGCCTCGATGTCGGCCGAGCGCGGCTTGGCGTACTGGCCGGCGATGCGGGCCACCTTGACCACCGGCGTGCTGGCGCCGTAGGTCAGGGCGACCGCCATCTGCAGCAGGGTCTTGACCTTGTCGCGGATCTTGTCCGCGGTGTTGGCCGCGAAGGTCTCCGCGCAGTCACCGCCCTGAAGCAGAAACGCCTCGCCGCGGGCCACCATCGCGAGACGGTCGGTCAGCGAGCGCACCTCCGGCGCGGTCACCAGCGGCGGCAGGGCCGAGAGCTCGGCGAACGCTGCCGCCAGCTCCTCCTGGTCGGGCCAGGAGGGCTGCTGCCTGGCTGGGAGGCTCCGCCAGATGTCCAGGTCGTTGCTCACGAGTCACCAGGGTACGGCTACGGCGCCGACATCTCCTGCGGTTTGCGCCGGCCGGTCGCGCTCCCCTCATCCACCGGTGCGTCAGCCGAAGAAGACCTCCGCCTCGCCGTAGAGGTGCTCGGGGACGGTCTTGAGCTCGCCGGTCGCCTCGCTGAGCGGAACCCGGTCGATCCGCGTGCCGTGCAGGGCGACCATCGTCCCGAAGTCGCCCTCGTGCACGGCGTCGACGGCGTGCAGCCCGAACCGGGTGGCCAGCCAGCGGTCGAAGGCGGTCGGCGTCCCGCCGCGCTGGACGTGGCCGAGCACCGTCGCCCGGGTCTCCCGGCCCGTCCGGCCGCGGATCTCGGTCTCGAGCAGGCCGGAGATGCCCTGCAGGCGCACGTGACCGAAGGCGTCCAGCTCGCCCTCCCTGGCCATGGCGGTGCCGGCGATCGGCCGGGCGCCCTCGGCCACCACGATGATCGGCGCGTAGCGGGTGGCGAAGCGCTGCTCGACGAAGGCGCAGACCTTGTCGATGTCGAAGGGCCGCTCGGGGATGAGGATGACGTTCGCGCCGGCCGCCATCCCGCTGTGCAGGGCGATCCACCCGGCGTGGCGGCCCATCACCTCGACGACGAGGACGCGGTGGTGGCTCTCCGCCGTCGTGTGCAGGCGGTCGATGGCCTCCATCGCGATGTTCACCGCGGTGTCGAAGCCGAACGTGTAGTCGGTCGCGGAGAGATCGTTGTCGATCGTCTTCGGCACCCCGACGACCGGGATGCCCTCGGCGTGCAGGCGCGCGGCGGCGCCGAGGGTGTCCTCGCCGCCGACGGCGACGATGGCGTCCACGCCGGTGCGGTCAAGGGTCTCCCGGATGCGGGACGGACCGTCCGCCGAGGCGAACGGATTCGTCCGGCTGGAACCGAGGATGGTCCCGCCGCGGGGCAGGATGCCGCGCACGGCCGTCACGTCCAACGGGACGGTGTCGTTCTCCAGTGGTCCGCGCCAGCCGTCCCGGAACCCGACGAAGCTGTGCCCGTAGACGCCGACGCCCTTGCGTACGACGGCACGGATCACCGCGTTCAGACCAGGACAGTCGCCACCGCCGGTCAGCACACCGATCTTCACGCCCCAGGGCCCTCTCTGTTCGAGTCGCCCCCGATCTGCGGCACATCTGCCGGCGGCAGCCTAGCTCCCCGGAGACCCCGACCAGCCCTTCACCGTAAACACGGCGTGGCCAATCAAACACGTTCCGTCGACCGATCGTTCCGTCGGTTGGCGGAGTGCCCCGGCGCCTTCGGGGCGAGCTCGGCGCGCAGCGGCGCGAGGACGGCCCAGCGGGCCAGGTTGTGCCGCGCGTCGGCCAGCGCGTCGTGCGCGTCGGGCGGCGGCGGCGGCAGGCTGGGGCTGCCGACGTCCTCCCAGAGCTGGCGCAGGTCTCGGGTGAACCGCGGCAACCGGCGCGGCAGCGCGGGCATCTTCCCGAAGAGCTGGCAGAGCACGACGTGGTCGTAGGCGGCGTACCAGGCCCACAGCTCCGGCGAGCCGTCCGCCGTGAGGAACTGCGCCACCTCGTCCCGGATCCGCTCCCGCGACATCCAGGCCGGGCTGGACGGCGATGGCAGGCGGTCCAGGACGTTGCGGCGCACCCAGGGGACGGCGTGCGAGGGGTCGAACTCCGTCGAGACGGCGTAGAGCTCCCTCGTCCCGTCCTCGCTGACGATCCCGATGCTGACCAGGTCGAGCCAGTGATGGCCGCCGTCGTCGCGCTCGATGAACTCGGTGTCATAGAAGAAACGGCCGCCCACACCCCCAGTGTGCTCCGCCCGGCCGGGGCGCCGGCCAGGGGCCGGGGGCGGCGCCGGTCAGCGGCGGCGTAGCCGGACGAAGACGGGGCCGAGCACGGCGGCCGCCGCGGCGGCGCCCAGCAGCGGAAGGACCAGCAGGAGCAGGACGGGGTCGGAGTCGTCGGCCGCGGAGGTCGCCGCGGGCGCCCCGGACGGCGGCTGCCCCGCCGCCGCGCCGGCGCTCCCCGGCCCCGCTCCCGGGGCGGCGGCGCAGTTGACGGCACCCGCACGGGTGGGCGCGACCGGCGCCGGCGCGCCGGCGGCAGGCGTCACCTCCACGCTGACCCGGGTCGCGCCCGCCCCCGCGACCACGCACAGCACCCCGGCTCCGGGCGGGGAGGTGACCTGGCCACCGGTGACCCGCGCCTGGTAGCCCGACGGATAGGCCCACGCGGGCAGGACGACCGCCGTCGCCGTGCCCGGGGCGAACGTCCCGCCGCCGGCCCGGGACGGCTGGTAGACGAGGCGGAAGACGCCCGCGCCGTCGCGCTTGAACGACTCCGGCGCGCCCGCCACGGCGGCCGGGTAGGGCCGCACGATCTCCGCCGGGGGCGCGGTGAGCGCCCGCACCTCACCCGGCCCGATGCCGGTCGCGGAGGACTCGACGGCCGGGCCGTCGAAGAACCAGCCAAGCCCGAACGCGTCCCCGGCGTCGGCCAGCGCGGCGGCCCGGCGCGCGGAGCCGTCCACCCAGCCGGTGACGTACCCGGCCCCCTCGGCGGCCGCGACCCGCGCCGCGGGGTCGAACGGCGCCGGCTGCTCGACCCAGAGCGTGTGGTTCGTGTCGACGGCCCGCACGGCGCCGGCGAGATCGGCCGAGCCGACCCCGGCCGGCACCTCGTAGCCGATCAGCCCGGCCACCCCGCCGAAACGGCCGGCCAGGCGGGTCAGACCGGACGTCAGATCCGCGGCCGAGGGGGTGTAGCCGGCGGCGCCCGGGACGATCCGCAGCACCACGGTGAACCCGCGGCCGGTCAGCTCCCGGACGACCATGCCCGCCTGGTCGAGGCCGCCCAGCTCCCGGTCGCCCGGTGGCGGGGCCTCGCCCGACGGCGGGAACAGCCCGCCACGGGTCATCGGGATCTCCAGGCGCAGGCCGGTGAAGCCGAAGTCGAGCCACTGCGCGATCTCGCCGGCGGTGGGGACCCGCCCGGCCGGGACGGTGACACCGCGGGGCAGGACGACCCGTCCGGCGCTGTCGGTGAGGTGGGTGCCGGTGCGCGTCACGGTGCCCGACGGGACCTGGGGGGCCACGGCGGTCGGCGCGCCGGCACCGCCGGGCACGGACGCCGGCGGCTGGGCCGGGGTGGACGTCGAGACCCGCGCGGTCGTGGCGGCGGCCCGGCCGGACGGGCCTATCCCGACGTAGGACGGGAGGGGGACGGCGACGAGGGCGGCCGTGAGCACCACCGTCGCCCACCTGGCCGGGCGGCCGCCCCGGCGGCCGTCTCCCTTTCGCGAACCACCCGCAAAGCCGCGCACCCTGCAATCTTGCCGTGCCTGCGCGGAACCGCTCAGACCGCCCTGCGGACCGGCGGCTCACCGGCAGGGGGTACGCCGGGAGAAGAGTCCCCCGCGCGCCGGTCCTGCAGCGGACGCGGACCGTTCTCGGACCGCGGGCCGGTCTCGGAGCGCGCGGCGGTCTCGGAACGCGAGCCGGTGTCGGGCCGCGGGTCCGGCTCGGAGCGGGTGCCGGCCTCGGGGCGCGGGTCGGCCGGCGCGGCGGAGGCGGCCTGCGCCTCGCGGGCCGCGGCGAGCTCCTCCTTCCGCCGCTGCGCGTACATGTCGACGTACTCCTGGCCCGACAGGGACATCAGCTCGTACATGATCTCGTCGGTCATGGAGCGCAGCACGAAACGGTCATCGGCCATCCCGGCGTACCGGCTGAAGTCGAGCGGACGGCCGATCCGGATGCCGACCCGGCGGATCCGCGGGACGAGCCGGCCCAGCGGCTGGACCTCGAACGTGCCGATCATCGCGACCGGGATCACGGGCACCCCGGCCTCCAGCGCCATCCGGGCCACGCCGATCTTGCCGCGGTAGAGCCGGCCGTCGGGCGAGCGGGTCCCCTCCGGGTAGATGCCGAGCAGCTCGCCGTTGCCGAGCACCCGCACGCCCGTGCGCAGCGCGCCCTCGCTCGCCTTCCCGCCGCTGCGGTCGATCGGCACCTGGCCGACGCCGGAGAAGAACTTCCGCTTGCTCCAGCCCTTCAGCCCGACACCGGTGAAGTAGTCACTCTTCGCGAGGAAGGTGATCCGCCGCGGCACGACCAGCGGCAGGAAGAAGGAGTCGAGGAAGCTCAGGTGGTTGCTCGCCAGGATCACCGGCCCACGCGCGGGCACGTGTTCGAGACCCTCGACCCACGGACGCCAGAACACCCGCAGGATCGGCGTCAGGATGGCCTTGACGACCCAGTACAACACGCAAGCTCCCCGCTTCGTCGCACCTACCGCCCTCTGGCGGCATTCCCGGACGTCCGCGCCCGAACCCACCCGACGGCCGGACGCGTGCCCGACACGGTGAGTCAGGGCGAGCGCCACGACCCCGGGACGGGGATCGGACATGAACGGGTTGCCCGGGGTGACCATATGGACCCCTCACGACGTCGTCCACCCACGCGGCACAGACGTCGGTGTGTCATTGTCCGGCGCGGGCCCGGTGAGCCGGGAGCGGGCCCGCCGCGGGCCACGGCGAGAGCCGGCCCGGCCCACGCCGGGCGGGCGGACCTCCATCGATCCCACCGGCCTCACCCGACATCCCGTACCCCGACATCCCGCCGACATCGCGGAGACGTCCCGCCGACATCCTGCCGGCCGGTGCCAGCGGGAACGCGCCGGGAGCACGCAGAGCGCACCGGAGGGAACACACTCCGGCAACGACCGGTTCGTCCAGGATGATGGAAAGGCACACGGCCATGGCCAGTCGGCCCGGGGCGTGCGAGCATGCGAAGGTCGGCGTCGTTTCCCAGCACGGCGACGGACGGCAGGTGACAGTCGGGTGACCGGCGGTCGCTGCCGGCCGACAGGCGATGCGGGCCGACAGGCGATGCGGGCCGGCGGTCGACGCCAGCCGGCGCACGCACGGTCACGGAGGCGCCCACGTCATGAACCGCGGCGGGCGCGTCGCGGGCGCTCGACGCGGAGGGAGCGGATCACCATGGCGGGAGTCCCGGAGCCGGCGATCCTGCCCGGCGCCGAGCCCTTCGATCTCGACGGCGGCGGTGTCGACGGCGTGGGCGTGCTGCTCGTCCACGGCTTCACCGGCTCGCCGCAGAGCATGCGACTGTGGGGGGACCACCTCGCCGCGGCCGGCCTGCGCGTGAGCTGCCCGCGGCTGCCCGGGCACGGCACCCGGTGGCAGGACATGGCCGGCACGACCTGGCAGGACTGGTACGGCGCCGCCGACGCGGCCTTCGGCCGGTTGAGCGCCTCCTGCGACCGGGTCTTCGTCATGGGCCTGTCGATGGGCGGGACGCTCACGCTGCGCCTCGCCGAGGAGCACGGCGACAAGGTCGCGGGAGCGGTCACCGTCAACGCCAGCCTCGGCACGGACCGGCGGACGGCCGCGCTGGCGCCGCTGCTGTGGCGGATCCTGCCGACGGTGCCCGGGGTCGCGAACGACATCCGTGATCCCGCCGCGACGGAGGTCGGCTACTCGCGTGTTCCGACCAGGGCGTTCGCCTCGTTGCGCGAGCTGTGGGCGGTGACCCTGGCGGACCTCGGCCGGGTGGTGTGCCCGGTGCTGGCCTACCGCAGCGTGACCGATCATGTGGTCGAGCCGACGTCCGGGCGTCTGCTGCTCGCGGGTCTCACGTCCGCGCCCGCCGAGGAACAGCTGCTGCACTACAGCTACCACGTGGCCACCCTCGACCACGACAAGGAAACGATCTTCAAGGGGAGCATCGACTTCGTCACCGCGACACCGGGGCCGGCCGGCTCCGGCCAGCCCGAGCCGAGGCCGGGCCGTCATGCCTGAGAACCCGGCGGGTTTCGGGCAGCCGGACGCTGACCCCGACGAGATCCCCACCGAGCCGACGTCACCCCCCGCGGCAGCGGCGGCGGATCAAGCGGCTGCCGGTGGTTCGGGCTCCGCGGGAGCCCCCGGCTCAGGCCGTCCGGTGGAGTCGCCGAACGCGGAAGCGGGAGCCGCCGGCTCTGGCGAGGGACGAGAGGACGGCACGGCACCGGATGCCGGTTCGCCGCAGGCGGCTGGTTCCCCCGATACGGCTGGTTCCCCGGAGGCGGCTGGTCCGGACACGGCTGGTTCCCCGGACCGGGGGGCCACGCGCGCCGACACCGCCTCACCGAGCCTGACCGACAGCGGGGCTGACGGGGCGGGCGCGGCGGGCCGGCGGACCCCCCGGGAGCGCCGCTCACCGGCCGCCGACGAGGCGGCCTTCCTCGAGCTGATCGCCCGGTTCGACCAGGAGCCGCCGCCGGGCGAGCGGCTGTGGCCGGCCGCCGAGGACGTCGACGAGCCCCGACGGCCGTCCGTCATCATCATCAGGCCCGCGGGTCGGCAGCCCGACGGCATGCCGCCGGACGGGCGCCACCTCGCCGGCGACGACACCGACCCGGGCACCGAGCGCACCGAGCCGGCGTCCCCGCTCGGCCGCCGCACGGACGGCGCCGCCCCGGTGGATCTCGACGGGTCGAGCGAGGACCGCCCCAACGCCGGCCTGACCGGTTCCGACCGCACCGGCACCGATCGCACCGGCACCGATCGCACGGGCGCCGGGAACGCAGGCACGGGCCGCCAGGGCGGCGGCCGGGGCGAGGCCGGGGCCGCCGACGAAGCGGACCGCGCGGGAAACAGCCGCGGGCGGGACAACCGCTCCCCGCTCGACGGCATCGCGGGGCTCGACGCCGCCGTGCGGGCCGCCTTCGGCACCGCGGGTCGCGACGCTCCCGAGTATCCGGGCGCGGACGACGACGATCACTACGTGCCGCCGCCACCACCGCCGGTCCCGAAGCTGCGGCCGGTCACCCGCTGGGCGCTGGGCTCCATCGCGCTCGGCGTCGCGATCCTGGTGGTCCCGACCCTGATCGGGCTCAACCATTCACGTTCCCAGGACGTCGCGGGCGTCCTGCTCATTCTCGGAGGCGTCGGGACGCTCGTGGCCCGCATGGGCGACCGGCCGCCGACGGACTTCGACGGACCGGACGACGGCGCGGTCGTCTGATCGCGCCGACGGACCGGACGCGCCTGGGGCGCGTCCGGTCCGTCGGCGTTGCTCCAACCAGCCCGACCTGCCGGCGCGGCGTCGGGTACGGCGACCGACAGATGACGGCGGAAGGACGGCGGCGTGCGTTTCCACGAGCAGGTCGAGGTGCACGGGCACCTGATGGACACCGGTGTGCTGGCGCGGGTGCTGGACGACGTCCTGGCCTACGGCGGTGACTACCGGGTCGACAAGATCGACCTCGGCCGGACCCACGACGACGAGTCGCACGCCGTGGTCACGGTCGGGGCGGAGTCGGCGTCCAGGCTGGCCCGGATCCTGATGCGGGTGCAGGTGCACGGGGTGAACAAGCTCGTCCCCGGCGAGGCGCGGATGTGCGTGGCCGACGCGGACGGCGTCTTCCCGGAGGACTTCTACTCGACGACGAACCTGGAGACCGTCGTGCACCTCGACGGGCAGTGGGTGCCTGTCGAGCACCCGGAGATGGACTGTGGGCTGATCGTCTCCGGCGGCCGGGTGCGCACCGTCCCGGTGGCCGACGTCCGCGCCGGCGACGTGATCGTCTGTGGCATCGACGGGGTCAAGGTCGTCCTGCCCGTCTCGGACCACTCGACCCGGCTGCACGGCGAGTTCGCGTCGATGTCGACGTTCAGCTCCACCGCGGCCCAGCCGCAGGCCGTCCTGGTCAAGGCGATCGCCCGCCAGATCCGCGAGGTCAAGGCCGAGGGCTACCAGGTGCTGTGGGTGGCCGGGCGCGCGGTGGTCAGCACCGGCGCCTCCCGCGCGCTGACCGCCCTGGTCGAGGCGGGCTACGTCGACGTGCTGTTCGGCGGGAACGCGCTGGCCACCCTCGACCTCGAGCGCGCCCTGTTCGGCAGCGCGCTGGGCCTGGGCTCGCCGCACAGCCGGCGGGTGCAGCGTGGCAACGAGCAGCACATCCGCACCGTCAACACGATCCGCCGGGCCGGGTCGATCCGGGCCGCGGTCGAGTCCGGCCTGGTCACCAAGGGTGTCATGCACGCGATGGTGAAGGCCGGCAAGTCGTTCGTCCTCGTCGGCTCGGTCCGCGACGACGGCCCGCTGCCCGACGTCCACACCGACGTCGTCGCCGGGCAGCGGGCGATGCGGGCCGCGCTGCGCGGCGTCGGCTTCACGGTGATGGTCGCGACCACCCTGCACTCGGTCGCGACCGGCAACATCCTGCCGGCGTCGGTCCCGGTGGCCTGCGTCGACACGAACCCGTCGATCGTCTCCGGCCTCACCGACCGCACCTCGGCCCAGGCCCTCGGAGTCGTCGCAGACGCCGGGCTGTTCCTCGAGCAGCTCGCGACCGAGCTCGTCCCCGACTACCAGACCTGATCCGCGGAGGACGAGAACGCGCCGCTGTGCAGAACGGGCACGATCGGGTCGGCGTTGAGCTGCGCGGCGGATGCGACGTCGTCGTCCCAGCCCAGGTTCAACAGCTCCCGCCCGGAGACGGACCCACGTAGCTCGTCGTGAAGGTCGGGCTCGGCCGAACGGAAGGCGGCCATGGCAGCTCGGGCCTCCGGGGAGACCCGTGATCGGGGCAGCGCACCCGCGTCGACGGCACTGGCGATGACCGCGATGTACCGGCCTGCGGCGACTTCGTCCGCGAGCAGGTTACCCACCGCCGCCGCGTTGCGCAGGCATCCAGCGATCAGGGTCGCCCCGATGTCGGCTGCTGCGGCTGGCAGAGCGGCGCCGTTCGGCGAGGGCAGGACCAGACGGGTGCCGGCTGGAATGTGGGCGAGGTCGGTGGGCGACAGGGACCACGGCGTTGCCGGATCCTCCCCCTCCCCCTC
>NZ_UBIZ01000186.1:0-245 GCF_900465275.1 Parafrankia sp. Ea1.12
CGAGTTTGAGGAGCTCGCCCTGGATCCGCTGGTAGCCCCACGTCGTGTTCTCGGTCGCAAGCCGCTCGATCAGCGCGGCGATCTCCTGGCTGATCGGTGGCCCTCCCGTCCGGTGCGTGTGGGTCCATGTCCGTGTGATCAGGCGGCGGTGCCACCGCAGGACGGTCCCCGGGGGTGACCAGCCGGTGCGCTCCCAGCGCTCTGGGCAGGAGCCTGATCAGAGCGGCGAGGACCGCCCGGTCCGC
>NZ_UBIZ01000253.1:0-16010 GCF_900465275.1 Parafrankia sp. Ea1.12
CCTCTCCGCCGACAGTGGGCACGGTGTGATCCACCCACAGCCCGGCGGCACCCGGCTCGGCCAGGACGATCCCGTTCGCCGGCAGCGTCTCGGCGACGTCGGCGGCGGCGCGGGCCGGGTTGAGTGGCGCGTCGTCCCGTGCGAGGAGCGAGCCGACGACCTCGGACGCCGCACCGGCCGCGGTGCCCGATTCGGTCGCCGTCGCCGTCGCCGTCGCCGTCGCCGTCGCCGTCGCCACGGCCACGGGCGCGTGCACGGGCGCGGCGGCAGACACGGGAACGGGGAAGTCCAGGGGGAAGCCCAGCCGCAGCCGGATCTCGGCCGTGCCGCGGGCGCGGGCCGCCTCGAGCGCGGCGACCAGGGCGGCCGGTGAGGGGATCGGATCCACCCGGGTCGGTGCGGCGGGCGGGGCCCCGGGGGAGGCCACGGCCGGCGCGGACAGCAGCGTGAGCACCTCGCCGTCCCAGGTCGCGCCAGGTCCGTGGCCCAGTGCGGCGGCGGCTGTCGCCAGCAGGCGGGCGCAGGCCTCATCCGGGGCGGTGATCTGGTGGGGCGAGCCCGGCCCCGTCAGCGCCGCACCCGGGGACGGCCCGTCCGGCATCGTCACCAGATGACGCACCCCGACCGAGACGAGCCACTCCCCGACAGTCATGGACCGAACGCTCCTTCTCCAAACGGATGGCGGGCGTCGGTGTGATTCGGCTGCTCATGGTGGTCTGGCCGCGTCGGCCCCGTTGCGCCCCGGTGTCCTGCATGTCCACGGTGGCGTGCCAGGTGGCGGCGGGGAAAGTGTTGTGACCTGCATCCACGGGGGGCGGCCGCCGCTGGTCGCGCTGCGTGGGTGGTACCTGGCGCTGAGCGCCTGCCTGCCGCGTCGGGCGACCGTATCGAGAATGGGCGCTCGCTCAGCGTGTGCAGGGGTCGAGGAAGGGGACGTCCGGCAGTTCCCGGGACCACCACCGCTCGTCGGGCGCGTCCTCACCGGCGCAGGCCAGCCGGACGAGCCGCGCCGGGTCCACGGTGAACACGGTCGGGCCGCCCCCGCCGCCCGCGGCGGCGAAGGTCGTCCCGGCACCGTCGACGGCGAGGCGGCGCCGCCCGGCCGCGCTCTGCTCCAGCCGTGCGACAGCCGGGCAGGCCGTCCAGGCGCGGTGTGCCGTGGATGATGCGGTACAGCACCGCGTCCGTGGGACCGGAGTCGAACGGCGGACGGCCGGTACCCGCGTAATGCCCGATCGAATGAGCCTGATCGCTCGCGCCCTGTCCGCGGTCTTGCGACCATCCCGTGCTCGGACAGCGGCTTGCGGGTTGTGCGGGTCCGCGGGTTGCGCGCGGCGGCCGGCGGGACGTCCGGTGGCCAGCGAGGATGTCTGGTGGCCAGCAGTGCAAACCGGGTTGGGCGGTGCGGTCGGCGGGGAGCGGCCTGGTCGAAGCTGCTACACGAAGAATGCCGCTTTCGGTCAAATCCAGGGGTGTGAGGGCGGGACCCGGTCCGTCCCGGCCGGTCTCTCCGGGGCACGTCCCACCTGGGTCTTCACGCGGTTGCGCGCGGGATCGCCGTCGCGCGGCAGTGAGTTCGGCCGCCGCGACAGCGACCGTCCGAGGCGCCGGCGGTGGATGGCCGCCGGGTCGCGCGGCGGGTCGGCGCAGCGCTCCGGATCGCGAACCCAAACCCGACTTCAACCCAACGGGCGGCAAATTTGCTCATCCGGGGCGCTCCGTGCCGTCGGATGCCTCGGGCGTGTCGGCCCGCGTTCGGGCGCCGGGCATGGTGGCCTGCGCCGTGGGCGAATGGGCCGCCGGGGCTTCCCCGTCCGCTGCGCCGTTCGTCGACGGTGATCGGTTCCTGTTTGCGAATGCGCAGGTAGTACGCCTGCTGACGGCTATCGGGACAGGATCTAGACCACGCCTGATGTGATGTGCATCACCATGCTGTATGTATTCCTGTATATCAAAGGGCGTCCAACAATCGCTGGCGCCAAGGCGGGGAGCGCTTACAGCCTGTGATTCCGTGATTCCTGCCGGGAATACCCCTTCCGTGAGCCGGTTGACAAAGGCCGCCCACTCTCGCCGTCCTCATCGGTGTGCTGATGGGACGTGCTGAGGGGACTTGCAGGCAGGCTCGCTACAGTTGTCCGACGTCGGACGCTTTCAGGCGGGCGCGGGCCGGGTGTCATTCGATCGCGGTCCGCCCTTGTCGCGCGCCGTCCGTCGCGGACCAGGCATCGAATGAGCGACTCGCTCAACCCGCACACGAGGCGCCCAACCCCGGGGCGTCGGACGAGAGGACTGGATGCTCCGGAATTGGCCCATCCGCTCGAAGCTAGTGGTGATTCTGATCGTCCCGCTGGCCGCGCTGGCCGTGCTGAGCGCGATACAGGTGCGCGGGGACGTCGACAACGTCCGGGCCGCGGACCGCATCGAGGCGCTCGCCGACTTCTCGATCAAAGGTAACAACCTGGTCCACGTGCTTCAGCGCGAACGCTATGCGACCAACTCTTACGTCGGATCGGGCTTCACCAACCCGGTGCTGGGGGAGGGGGCGGTGGCGGCGCGCAAGCCCGTCGACGAGGCCCTCGCCGCCTACCAGGCCGACGAGCAGACGCTGCCCGCGTCCGCGCGCGACGCCCTCGGCTCGACGCTGAGTTCCATCCGGACACATCTCGACCAGCTGGCCGAGCACCGCAAGCAGATTGACGCTCGCCAGACCCAGATCGCGGCGAACGGGGCCTTCTACAACGAGGCCGTGAACGAGCTGCTGCTACTCAACGCGCGAGTCGCGGCCGGTAGCTCCGACGCCAAGCTGGTCAACGGTGCTACCACGCTGGCCGGTATCTCCCAGGCCAAGGAACAGGCCTCCCAGCAGCGTGGTTCGGTCGCCCAGATGCTCTCCCTGGGCGGGGCCAACCCGCAGATGCTGCGCGCGCTGCTGGCCACCGCCGGCGCGGAGACCGCCTGGACCGAGCAGTTCCGCACCACGGCGACGCCGTCCGAGCTGGAGCTGTTCACGAACACGGTCGGGCGCTCGGCCACCGGCGTCAACCAGATGCGCGAGGACGTGGTCAGCGCGCTCAGCGCGCAGCAACCCCCCACCGTCGGCCTTCGTGACTGGCTGACCGCCGCCGACGGCAAGATCGGCCAGATGCACGACGTCGAGGTGCAGATCGCGACCGACCTGGCGGCGATAAGCCGCGACATCGCGAGTACGGCCTCGCGGGACGCCCTGCTCGGAAGCATCGGCGTGGCGATCATCCTCGTGTTGTCGGTCGTGATCTCGTTGCTCGTCGCGAGCCCCATGATCGGCCAGCTCCGCCGCCTGCGTGGAGGCGCGCTCGACGTCGCCAACGAGCGGCTGCCCAGCGTCGTCGACCGGCTGCACCGGGGTGAGCCCGTCGACATCGACGCCGAGTCCTTCCCGGTACCCGCGACCAGCAAGGACGAGATCGGCCAGCTGGCGGAGGCGTTCGCCACGGTGCACGAGGTGGCGGTGCGCACCGCCGTCGAGCAGGCCGCGATGCGCAAGAGCATCGGGGACACCTTCCTCAACCTCGCCCGCCGCAGCCAGGCCCTGATCCACCGCCAGCTGAAGATCATCGACGCGCTGGAGCGCAAGGAGACCGACCCGGACGAGCTCGAGGAGCTGTTCCGCCTCGACCATCTCGCGACCCGTATGCGGCGCCACGCCGAGGACCTCATCGTCCTCTCCGGCTCCAAGCCCGCCCGTGGCTGGCGCCGGCCGGTTCCGATCAAGGACGTCGTCCGCGGTGCGGTCGCCGAGGTCGAGGACTACACCCGGGTCAAGGTCCTGCCCATCACCGGTGGCGCCGTCTCCGGCCACGCGGTCGGTGACGTGATCCACATGTTCGCCGAGCTGATCGAGAACGCTACCTCCTTCTCGCCCCCGCACACGCCCGTGCAGGTCGCCGGGCACCCGGTCTCCAACGGCTTCGTGGTCGAGATCGAGGACCGCGGACTCGGGATGAACCAGGAGGAGATCGACGCGCTCAACAACCGGCTGGCGAACCCGCCGCCGTTCGACCTGTCGACCAGCGAGCGGCTGGGTCTGTTCGTGGTCAGCCGGCTGGCGGAGCGGCACGACGTCCAGGTGCGGCTGCGGCCGTCGCCGTACGGCGGCACGATGGCGATCGTCCTGCTGCCCGCGACCCTGCTGCGTGCCTCCGACGACAAGGGCGAGGACAGCAGTCCGCGCGAGTTCGCCGCGGTCGGCGCGTCGAGCGCCGGCACGCAGGGCTCGGACCTGGCCGGTTCGCTCAACGGCATCGGTGAGCGGGTGAACGGGGCCGGTGGCGCCAGCCCGGAGAGCAACGGCCACTGGGCGGGGGACATCCCCGGGGACGCCCTGGACGCGGCGGCGCTGTCGGCGGGCGGAGCCGTCAACGGTGCCGGCACCAGCGCCGACGAGACGCTGATCGACGACCTCCCGGTCTTCGCCACGGCGCGGTCGAGCTGGTTCGTCGCGGAGAAGCCCGGTGGCAGGAACCGGACAGACGACGAGGGAGACGACGACGGTCCGGTACCGCCGCGCCGTCCGGGCGAGCTGACCGGCCCGACGCGGCGGGCCGAGCTCCCGCCGTCCCGGGACGGCGCCGGTTACCCGGACGACGCGGGGGCCGGGAGGAACACGGGCTGGTCCGACGGACGGTCCGACCCGGCGGCCTCGCTGTTCGGTCCGCCTCCGGGTGGTGGCGAGTTCGGTGGCGGCTCGCTGTTCAGCGCTCCGCCCGACACCGGTCAGTTCAGCGGCTTCGGTCCGAACGGCTTCGGTGACGGCGGCGGCTACGGTGACGCGGGCTTCGGTGACGGCGGCGGCTACGCCGGCGGCTTCGGTGGCGGCGCGACCGATGCCGGCGCCAACGGCATGGCCGGCAACGGATCGGGTGGCTTCGCTGACTCGGATTACCACACCGCCGAGTTCAGCCGGTCCGGTTTCGGTACCGGCGGCGGCCTCGGGACCGATGGTGGTCCCGGGAACGACGGCGGTTTCGGGAATGGCGGCGGCCTGGGGCAGGAGACCGGCGACGGCTTCGGCTCGGCCGGAGGTTTCGGTTCGGGTGACGGCTTCGGCTCGGGTGACTCCCAGCCCGGGGCCGGGCTGCCGTCCCGCTCACGGACCGGGCGGGCCTCGGGCGACTACGCCCGCGCCGACTACACGCCACCGGGCCAGCAGAGCCCGGCCGGGGACGGGACCGGCTACCGCGAGCCCCGCGCGGACCGCGGCCAGGAATTCGGCCGTCCCATGCGGGAGAACGGGTACGGCGGGGCGGAACAGGCCTACCCCGGACGCCAGGACGGCGGCATCGGCGACGGCGCCTTCCGCCGCTCGGCCCGGTCGTCGCACCCGGGGCAGTCCACCGGTGGGGGCTCCGCCTACCCCGGGGCCAACCCGCCGCCGGCGGCACCCCCGTTCGACACGGGAGCCGCCGCGGCGGAGGAGTCCGCCGACGACGGTCTCGACGAGCTCGGCCTGCCCAAGCGGCGGCGGCGCGCGAACCTGGCGCCGCAGCTGCGCCGGGAGAACGCGGACGCGGGCCGTTCGTCGCTCGCCGCGGGCCCTCGTTCACCCGAGGAGATCCGCAGCATGATGTCGTCCTTCCAGGCCAACTTCGGCCGTGGGATCGAGGACGGAACGGTGTCCAATGACGGAGATGATGTGAGGAAGGTAACCTGATGCGTCCGCTGGGGCCGTCGGAGAACATGAACTGGTTGCTCAACAACCTGGTCAAGAAGGTCCCCGAGGTCACCTATGTGATCGTGCTTTCTTCGGACGGTCTGCTGCTTGCGACCTCGCGTGGAATGGACCGGGCCACCGCTGACCAGCTCGCCGCGGTGGCGTCCGGATTCAACAGCCTCGCCCGGGGCGCCGGCCGGTTCTTCGGCGGCGGTAACGTTCGGCAGACCATCGTCGAGATGGAGGCGGGATTCCTGTTCGTCACCGCGGTCGGTGACGGCTCGTGCCTGGCTATTCTCAGCAGCCCGGGCGCGGATATCGGTCTCATCGCCTACGAGATGGCGCTGCTGGTGACGAGGGTGGGTGAGTTTCTGACGCCGGAGCTTCGCGCCGAAATGCAGTCGGCGCTGCCGATTTAGGACCTGTCCGAATGCACGCGCGGTGGCGCGTCACCGGTTCCGGCCCGTTCCCCACGGGCTGGAACCGGTGACGCGCCACCGCGGGCAAATGACGATCCCAGGCAGGAGGACCGCGGTGTCAGGGGATGAGGAATGGTTCGACGACGAGGCCGGGCCGGTGGTGCGGCCCTACGCCGTCACGGGGGGGCGCACCCGTCCCAGTAACCGGACCCTGGATCTGGTGGCCCTGGTGTCCACCTCTCCGCAGGGGCGGGCCATCGCGACCACGCTGGAACCGGAGCAGCGTGCCATAGCGGTGCTCTGCCAGCGGCTCCAGTCCGTCGTCGAGATCTCCGCCCGACTCAACCTCCCAGTCGGCGTGGCACGTGTGCTCGTCGGCGACATGCTCGACGCCGGGCTGGTGAGTGTGCACCGGCCCGAACGAACGTCGGACCGCCCCAGCGTGGCGATTATCGAAAAGGTGCTCAGTGGACTCCAGGCTCTCTAGGACCCGAGCGGCCGATACACCGGCGCCGCATCCGGTCAAGATCATCGTTGCCGGTGGTTTCGGAGTCGGGAAGACGACGTTCGTCGGCGCGGTGAGCGAGATTCCCCCGCTCACCACCGAGGCCGCGATGACGTCCGCGAGTATCGGTGTTGACGACACCAGCGCCGTCGCGTCCAAGACGACGACGACGGTGGCCATGGACTTCGGCCGAATCACCCTGGTCGACAGCGTGATTCTCTACCTGTTCGGGACCCCCGGCCAGGACCGCTTCTGGTTCATGTGGGACGAACTCGTCCTGGGTGCGATCGGCGCGATCGTGCTCGTCGACACCCGCCGTCTCGCCGACTCGTTTCCCGCCATCGACTACTTCGAGGAACGTGACATCCCGTTCCTCATCGCCCTGAACCACTTCGAGGGCGCGCGCCGTTACCGCAGCGAGGACATCCGCGCGGCGCTGGACCTCGACCCCCGCCGGCCGATGGTGCTGTGCGACGCCCGCCAGCGGGAGTCGGTGCGCCAGTCGCTCATCGCGCTGGTCCGCCACGCCCTGGAGGTGGTCTCCGCGGAGAGCCAGCGACCGGGGCTGCCGACCGGCTCACGGTGAACGACACCGCGCGTGCCGCCCCAGCGCCCGCGGACCATCCGCTTCGACCTGGGAAGGGGATCTTGCTCGAGCTTCTCGGTCTCGACGACGTCACGCTGTCGGCCTACCGGTTGTGGCTGAGACATCCCGACATGGATGTCGACGGGGTGGCCACGGCGGTGGGGCAGGCGAACGACACGGTCCGCCGGTCACGGGACCGGCTCGTCGAGTTGTCACTGCTGTTGCCCTCCACCGAACATCCCGGCCACCTGGTCGCCGTCCACCCGGAGGCCGGTCTGGAGCATCTGCTCCAGGCTCAGCACGAGGCGCTCATCCGCCGCCACGAGCGGCTTGTCCGGGCCCGGGCGCAGGTGAGCACGTTCGTCTCGGAGTACCTGGACAACCGGCCCGGTGGGGACGGCGCGGAGGTCGAGCACATCGACAGCGCCGACCAGGCCCGGGCCGAACTGCTCACCCTTGTCGGCCGGGCCGAGAAGGAGGTGCTCGCGCTGCACACCCGGCGCGGCCGCCCGCCGGCGTTGACCGCGGAGGTTCTCCCGGTCGAGCTGCGGGCGCTGCAGCGCGGTGTGGCGATGCGCAGCGTCCTCCCACGCACGGTCAGCACCGACGAGACGGGTGTCGGTTACGTCCGCACGGTCGCCTCGCACGGCCTGGAGGCCCGGCTCGCCGACGACCCGCGCATCGACGCGACGACCGTGGACGGCCGGGTCGGGCTGGTGCAGTTCGTGCAGCACGGCACCGACCCGCACGCGCTGATCGTGCGCTCGCCCGCGCTGGCGAACCTGGTCACGATGCTGTTCGAGCAGGTCTGGGACAGCGCCGAGCCGCTGGCCGCGGAGGCCGACGGCGACCTGGAGAGCCCTGCGGACGACCGGCCGAACGACACCGAGCGGCTGCTTTTAAGGCTGCTCAGCCTGGGTGTGAAGGACGAGGCGGCGGCCCGCCATCTCGGGGTGTCCGTCCGTACGGTGCGTCGGATGGTCGCCGACCTCATGACCCGCCTGGACGCCCGTAGCCGCTTTCAGGCCGGGACGGTCGCGGCCCGGCGGGGTTGGTTGTAACCGCGTTGTGATCAGTTGGTCGGATCGTTGGCAGTAGATGGTCAGGGCAACTTCCTGCCACCCGGAATGCCGGACAGAAGTTCCGATGGGCCGCATGATTCCGATGAGCAACCGGAATTACGTATAACTGGCGCGGACCACCACAGCAGGAACCGGCCAGGTGGCTTCGCCGACCGGCGAACGCGTGAGACCGGTCACTTGCGCGTGTCGGTGCCGAGCGCATCCGATATGGCCGGTGCCTTCGGGTCGATCCGGCCCTTCGGTAGCGGTCGGCCGTGTTCGAACACGCGCGGCGCAGCCTGTTCATCGTGACTCCGAAAGAGGAGATCGAGTGCCGACGGAATCCGGCTCGGTTCCGAACCAACGCACGACCAGCCAGCGGACGCTGATTGTCGCCCGGATGAACCCCGAAGACGCCGGTGCGGTCGCCGACGTCTTCGCGGAGTCGGACGCCGGCGAGCTTCCACATCTCGTCGGCGTCGCCCGGCGCGACCTTTTCCGTTTCCACGGGCTGTACTTCCATCTCATCGAGAGCCGGGCGGACATCAACGGCACGCTGCCGCCGGTTCGGGAGCACCCGCTGTTCGTCGACGTGAACAGCAAGCTCGAGAAGTACATCGCGGCGTACGACCCGCAGACCTGGCGCGGCCCCCGGGACGCGATGGCCGACAGCTTCTACACCTGGGTGGCCGATCAGAGCGGTCCCTGAGCCCGCGCCGGCGCGGGACCAGGTTCCGCGCCGGCCCCGGGGCTCCGCCTCCGCGCGGCCGGCCGCCGCAGGACGAACGGGCCGTCCCGACCTTCGTCGCATGCGCCGCAGCCATCCGCCCCGCGCGGCTGGTGGCCCCGCCATGCCCGCAGGCCGCCCTGCCCGAGCCTCGGACGCCGCTGTCCGGGCCGGGTCCGCGCGCCCGCGGCCGGCGGTCCGCCGGCCGTCCGCTCCCAGCCCCCCGAACGCAGGTCACCGTGGTTTCGGGTGCCCTGGGTTCAGGCCGCCCGGTCTCCGGAGCGCTGTCTTTCGAGCTTTCAGGCTGCCCGAGTTTCAGAGATTGATGTCACAACCGTATCCCGCGGACGCGGGAATGGTGAGAAGGGAACGCAGATGCCCCTGCAGTGGACCGCCGACGAGCTTCTCGACTTCCTCGTGGAGCAGGCCGGCCTGCCGCCGGAGGACCGTCCGACCGAACTCGGCGTGACGTTCACCGACATCGGTCTGGACTCGCTCGCCTACCTGCAGCTCCAGGCCGAGGTACAGGAGCGGTTCGGTGTCGACCTGCCGAACGAGGCGCCGGAGGGATACACCCTCGCCGACATCCTCACCACGGTGAACAGCGCGCTCCTGCAGTCCGAGGTCGCCTGAGACTCCAGGCCGAGACCATTCCCCTCCAGTGAGCGAACCGGAGAAACACATGAGCGGGCACACCGACAACTCGATCTTCATCGATGCCGACATCGACCTCGTCTGGTCCATGACGAACGACCTGGAGTCCTGGCCGTCGCTGTTCACCGAGTACGCCTCGGTCGAGATCCTCGAGAAGGCCGAGAACACCTTCAAGTTTCGGCTGACGATGCACCCGGACGAGAACGGGACGTCCTGGAGCTGGGTGTCCGAGCGCACCCTCGACCCGGTGAACCACAAGGTCCGCGCCTACCGGGTGGAGACGGGGCCCTTCGAGTACATGCACATCGAGTGGACGTACCTGCCCGAGGGCACCGGCACCCGGATGCGCTGGGTGCAGGACTTCAAGATGCGCCCGACGGCGCCGGTGACGACCGAGCAGATGACCGAGCGGATCAACACGAACACACCGCGCGAGCAGGCGGCCATCCGCGGCAAGGTCGAGGCGGCGGCCCGCGCCGCCGCGCCGGCGGCCGACCAGGTCCAGGTTCCCGAGCAGGTCTGAGGAGATAACGGTGAGCATCGCAACCCCCGCGCCCCTGACGGTCCCCAAGGTCCTCTCGATCCACGACGTGCCGGCCAACCGGCGCCGCGGCGGTGACATCCGCACGCTGCTGTCCCCGGCGACCGTCGGCGCCAAGTCCGGGTTCCTGGGCACCCTCACCCTGCAGCCCGAAGAAGTGGTGACCGAGCACTGGCACCCCTACTCCGAGGAGTTCCTCTACTGCGTCAGCGGCGCGGTCACCGCCCGCCTCGACGGCGAGCACACCGCGCTGCCCGCCGAGCACGGCCTGCTCATCCCGATCGGCATGCGGCACCGGATCGTGAACACCGGCGACGAGGTGGCCTTCCTCGTCTTCCACCTCAGCCCGCTCGCGCCGCGGCCCGACCTGGGGCACGTGGACACCGAGCCGCTACCCGAGCAGTCGCAGCAGTGAACAAACCCACGCAGCGGTCGCGGCCGGACGACGCTCACGGGCCGGCGTCACGGGACGGGGGTCCGCGCCGCACCGCGGTGACCGGGGTCGGCGTCGTCGCCCCCGGTGGCTCGAACCGCAAAGAGTTCTGGACCCTGCTCACAGACGGCCGCACCGCCACCCGCCGGCTGTCCTTCTTCGACCCGTCGCCGTTCCGGTCACAGGTCGCGGCCGAATGCGACTTCGACCCGCTCGCCGCCGGCCTCACCCGCCAGGAGATCGCGCGCAACGACCGGTTCGTGCAGTTCGCGCTGGCCGCGGCCGCGGAGGCGGTGGCCGACAGCGGGCTGGACCTCGGCCTCGGTGTCGGCGGCACCGAACGCGAGCCGGGCGACGGGCCGGTCGTCGGGGTGAGCATGGGCAGCGCCGTCGGGGCGACCACCCGGCTCGAGAACGAGTACGTGGTCGTCAGCGACGGCGGGAAGCACTGGGAGGTCGACCCGCGCTACGCGAGCTCGTTCCTCTACCACGCGCTCGTGCCGAGCTGCCTGGCCACCGAGATCGCCTGCCGCTTCGGCGCGCACGGCCCGTCGTTCGTGGTCTCCACCGGGTGCACCTCCGGCATCGACGCGGTCGGCTACGGCCACCAGCTCATCGTCGACGGCGAGGCGGACATCGTGATCGCCGGCGCCTCCGACGCGCCGCTCTCGCCGATCTCCATCGCCTGCTTCGACGCCATCCGCGCCACCTCGGCCCGCAACGACGACCCCGAGCACGCCTCGCGGCCGTTCGACGCCAGCCGCGACGGCTTCGTGATGGGAGAGGGCAGCGCCGTGCTGATCCTCGAGGAGCTGGAGTCGGCCCGGGCCCGTGGCGCGCACATCTACTGTGAGGTCGGCGGGTACGCCTCGCGGTCCAACGCCTTCCACATGACCGGCCTGCGCCCGGACGGCGTCGAGATGGCCGAGGCCATCCGCATCGCCCTGGACCAGGCGCGGCTCGACCCGTCCGCCGTCGACTACGTCAACGCCCACGGGTCGGGGACGAAGCAGAACGACCGGCACGAGACGGCCGCTTTCAAGCGGTCGCTGGGCGCCCACGCCCACGAGGTGCCGGTCAGCTCGATCAAGTCGATGGTCGGCCACTCCCTCGGCGCGATCGGCTCCATCGAGCTCGCGGCCTGCGCCCTGGCGATCGAGCACAACGTGGTGCCGCCGACGGCGAACTGGTCGACCCGCGACCCCGAGTGCGACCTGGACTACGTCCCGAACACCGCCCGCGACCACACGGTGGACGCGGCACTGTCGGTCGGCAGCGGGTTCGGCGGGTTCCAGTCGGCCATCGTCCTGGCCTCGGCGGACCGGGCATGACCGTCCTGGACACCGCGCCGGCCGGTACGGCCGGCCGGGCCGCGGGCCCGGTGCGGCCGGTCATCACCGGGCTCGGGGTCATCGCGCCCAGCGGGGTGGGCCTCGACGCCTACTGGGCCTCGACGCTGCGCGGCGAGCTGCGCGTCGCGCCGATCACCCGGTTCGACGCGAGCCGCTACGACACCCGGATCGCCGGCGAGGTCCCCGACTTCGTCGCCGAGGAGTTCGTCGACCACCGCTACCTCGTGCAGACCGACCGCTGGACCTGGATGGGCATGGCCGCGTCCAAGCTGGCGCTGGCCGACGCCGCCTACGACCCGGCCGAGCACGACCCGTACGAGACGTCGGTGGTCTTCGGTAGCGGCTCGGGGGGCAACGACTTCGGCCAGCGGGAGCTGTCCCGGCTGTGGACGCGCGGGCGCACCGCGGTCAGTGTCTACCAGTCGATCGCCTGGTTCTACGCGGCGACGACCGGCCAGACCTCGATCCGGCACGGGCTCAAGGGCCCGTCGGGCGTCCTCGTCTCCGACGGCGCCGGCGGCGTCGACAGCCTCGCCCAGGCCCGGCGCACCATCCGGCGCGGCACCCCCACGGTGCTCGCCGGCGGCGCCGAGTGCGGGCTGACGCCGTACGCGCTGACCTGCCACCTCAGCAGCGGCCGGGTCAGCTCCGCGGCGAGCCCCGCGGACGGCTACAAGCCGTTCGACGTCCGCGCCAACGGTTACCTGCCCGGTGAGGGTGGGGCGACCCTGCTCGTCGAGGACCCGGCTGCCGCGGCCCGCCGCGGCGCCCGCGTCTACGGCGAGATCGCCGGCTACGCGGCCACCCACGACGGCGCGCACCACGAGCAGGCGCCGGCGGACTCGCGCTGGCTGGCCGCGGCGATGCGTCGCGCGCTCGCCGACGCGGAGCTCACCCCCGCCGACGTCGACGTCGTGTTCGCCGACGGCGCCGGCTCACCGGACCTCGACGCGCTGGAGGCGGAGGCCATCCGGGCCGTCTTCGGCGCCGGAGCGGTGCCCGTCACCGCCCCGCAGGGGCTCATCGGACGGCTGTGCGCCGGCGGCTCCGCCCTCGCCGCGGCGACCGCGCTGCTGTCGATCCGCGACGGGGTGATCCCCGCCGTGGGCAACCTCGACGAGCCCGACCCCGCCCACGGCCTCGACCTGGTGCGCTCGCCGCGCGAGGGCCGGGTCCGGGTCGCGCTGGTCAACGCGCGCGGCCACGGCGGGTTCAACAGCTCGCTCGTCCTGCGGGCGGTCGACACCGACTGACCTGCCTCTCCGGTGCGCTGACGACGCCGTCGGCGCGCCGGGGGATCCCGGGTGGCCAAGGCCACCGGAACGTTCCGGACTCACCTTTCGAGAGGATCACTGATGTTCCCAGACCTGGCCGGCAAGCGTGCCCTGGTCACCGGCGGCACGCGCGGTATCGGCCGGGCCGTCGTGCTCGGGCTCGCCCAGGCCGGCGCCACCGTCGTGGTCGGCCACCAGCGCCAGACCGAGGACGCCGAAAGCCTGCGCCGCGAGCTCAAGGACACCGGCAACGACCACCTGCTGGTGCAGGCCGACGTCGCCGACCCCGCGCAGATCACCGAGCTGCTGTCAGCGGCCGGCACCCACCTCGGCGGCAGCCTCGACATCGTCGTGAACAGCGTCGGGACGATCAGCCACATCCCGTACGCCGACCTGCCGCTGGACGCCTGGACGCAGGTGCTGACCACCAACCTGACCGCGACCCACCTCGTCACCCAGGGTGCGCTGCCGCTGCTCGGCGACTCCGGGACGGTCGTCAACATCGGGTCCGGCGCCGGGCTCGTCGGCGTGCCGCTGCGCGCCCACTACACGGCGGCCAAGACGGGCCTGATCGGCCTCACCCGCTCGCTGTCCAAGGAGCTCGGCTCCAAGGGCATCCGGGTGAACCTGGTCTCGCCGGGCGTCATCGAGACCGACCAGGCGGCCGGCATGCCCCCGGCGGCGCGCGCCGCGTACACCAACCGCATCCCGCTGGGCCGGCTCGGCGAGGCCAACGAGGTCGCCGCCGTCGTCCTGTTCCTCGCCAGCGACGTGTCCAGCTACGTCAACGGCGCCACCTTCACGGTCGACGGAGGAATCTGATGGGCCACCCCCAGCCGTTCCGCATCATGCTGACCATGCACATCCACCCGGGCCGCGAGCAGGAGTTCGAGCAGACCTGGCTGCGGATCGGGGACGGCGTGACCAGCCACCCGGCGAACCTCGGCCAGTGGCTGATCCGCTCCGAGGACGAGCCGAGCACGTACTACATCATCAGCGACTGGGTGGACGAGCCGAAGTTCCGCGAGTTCGAGCTGAGCCCCGGCCACCTGGAGCACCGCAAGATCCTCCACCCCCTGCGGGCCAGCGGCTCGATGGTCACCGGGACCGTGCTCACCCACCTTGTCGGCGCGGCGGCCGAGTGATCCGCCGCAAGAAGAAGGCGGATGCCCCGCCGGAGACCGACCCGCAGGAGACCGCCTCAGCGGAGTCGGCTCCAGCGGAGCCGGCCGTTGCGGAGTCGGCGACCGCGGAGCCGGCTGTGGCCGAGTCGTCCACTGGCGAGTCGGCTGTTGCCGGGTCGCCCGCGTCCGGCCCGGTCGAGGCTGAGGCCGGTGACGGTGGCCGGGTGCGGGTGATGCTGTGGGCGGTCGACCCGGCCGAGGATCAGGGCGCGGTCGAGCGTGCCTACCACGAGATCAGCTCCAAGCTGGTGGGCACGCCCGGCCTGCTCGGGAACCGCCTGCTGCGCTCCGCCGCCGAGCCGACGAAGTTCGCCGTCGTCAGCGAGTGGGCGAGCATGGCCGAGTTCGTGACCTGGGAACGTGGAGCGGACCACAAGCCGGCCACCTCGCCGCTGCGTCCGCTGCAGGACCCGGCGATGCGCGCGACCATCTTCACCGAGGTCGCCGCCTACGGCCCGGACGGCCCCTTCACCGAGCCGGACGGATTCTGAACCGCGGCGAATTCGAGCCGGCGCGAGTCGGCACGTTCCGGCGGCGCGCGGGAGCCCGGCTCCCGCGCGCCGCCGGGCTCCGTCCTGACACAGGCCGCGCGTTCGGCATTGTGCTGCTGGCCCAGCACAATGCTGCTATACCGACGGCGATCACTATTCGGGTTCCCAACACCGCCGCGGTCGCGGCCTGTGCCCGGCGGCGGTCCACAACTCCCGGACGGTCACTGCCGAGCCGACTGCGCCCACCGCACCACGCCGCTGGCCGTTCGTCCGCCCAGCGCCCGTTCGCCGGTCCCGTCCAGGTTCATCACGTGCACCGGGCCGGTGGCGGCGAGAAGTCGCCGGCGCTGTCGTCCTTGACGAAGACGAGTGTGCCCTGGGGGACCAGCCCGGGTGCCAGATGTCCGGGCCGGCGACCTGGCGGACGTCGCCGCCGCTCGGACTGATCAGGTAAATGCCGCCCGCCGAGGTGCTGAAGGCCAGCACCAGTACGGCGGAGACGATGGCGGCGACCAGCGCCGCCGGTGATCGCCACACCGGCCGGGCCCGGCCGGCGACCGGAGCGGGCGGGAGACTCCGGCCGGGATCGGGATCGGGACCACCCGCCGTCGGGAACGGCGCGGCCCGGCTCGGCGGCGTGAGACGGTCCGCGCCGAGCGGGCGGGTCGCCGGGGCGGGAGCCGACCACGCCGCGTCGCCCGCACCGGGGTGATCGGCCGTGCCGCCGCCGCTGCGACCGCCGTCGCGGCCATCGCCGTCGCCGTCGCTGCCGCCGGCCGGGCACCCGGGCGGATGGCAACCGCGGCGGCCCGCCCGTCACCGCCCTCGGCGAGCCGCCGGAGCAGGTCCGCCGTCGTGGGGCGGGCCGCCGGATTCTTGCTCATCGCATCCTGGACGATCGCGTGCAGCCCGGGGTCGACACCGGTCAGGTCGGGTTCCTCGTGCACGACCCGGTAGAGGACCACCGGGGTGACCGAGATGCGTAGCGCGCAGGCCCTGTCCTTCAGGACAGGGTTAGCGCATCGACGACAGTGTGACGGGCGTGCCCGCTACGCTGGCACCTGTGGGGTCGAAGGTGGTGAAGCGGGCGTACC
>NZ_UBIZ01000256.1:0-1320 GCF_900465275.1 Parafrankia sp. Ea1.12
TGACCGGGACACGTGGCGCGCAAGCCCTGTCCTTCAGGGCAGGGTTAGCGCATCAACAACGGGGCGGCAGGGAAGTTGGCTATTCTGTCGGGTGTGGGTTCTCGGGTGGTGAAGCGGGCATATCGTTATCGCTTCTACCCGAATCCCGAGCAGGCCGCGCAGCTGGCCCGTACCTTCGGCTGTGTCCGCTACGTCTACAACCGGGCGCTGGCCGAACGGTCCCGCGCCTGGACCGGGGAGCAGCGCAGGGTCACGCACGCGGAGACCGACAGGATGCTCACCGCGTGGAAGCGGGACACGGAGACGGTGTGGCTGGCCGAACCGTCGAAAGGGCCGCTGCAGGCCACGCTGCGCCATCTGCGGGCGGCGTTCGTGAACTTCTGGGAAAAACGGGCCGGATATCCGTCCTTCAAGAAGAAGGGCAGGAGCCTCGATTCGGCGACCTACTTCCGGAACTGCTTCACCTACCGGAACGGGAACATCACACTGGCCAAGCAGGACCGGCCGTTGGACATCGTCTGGTCGCGCCCGCTGCCCGAGGGCGCGACGCCCTCGCGGGTGACGGTGTCACGGAACGCCCGCGGCCAGTACCACGTCTCGATCCTGGTCGAGGACACCGTCACCAGCCTCCCGCCGGCTGGGGGGCGGGTCGGGATCGACGCGGGCATCACAGCGCTGGTCACCTTCTCGACCGGGGAGAAAGTCACCAACCCCCGGCACGAGCGCCGCGACCGGGTCCGGCTGGCGCGGGCGCAGCGGGACCCGTCCCGCACGGCGAAGGGCTCGGCGAACCGGGTGAAGGCCCGCGCGAGGGTCGCGGAGATCCACGGCAGGATCGCGGACCGGCGCCGGGATCATCTGCACAGGCTGTCCACGAGGATCATCCGCGAGAACCAAACGGTGGTCGTCGAGGACCTGTCCGTCCGCACCATGGTCCGCAACCACTCGCTGGCCCGCGCTGTCTCCGATGCATCCTGGTCGGAGTTGCGGGCGATGGTGGAGTACAAAGCCGACTGGTACGGTCGCACCGTGACAGCGGTCGACTGTTTCTACCCGTCGAGCAAAACGTGCTCGGCCTGCGGATCGGTCGTGGAGAACCTGCCGCTGGACGTCCGGGAGTGGACCTGCCGTTGTGGCGCGGTCCACGACCGGGACATCGACGCGGCACGGAACATTCTGGCCGCGGGGCTCGCGGTGTCCGCCTGTGGAGATGGAGTGAGACCACCTCGCTCCTGAAGCGAGGAGGCGTCCGTTGACGAAGCAGGAACCCGGATCGCGAGGTACGGGAATCCCCGGAGTTCACACCGGGGAGGATGTCAA
>NZ_UBIZ01000273.1:0-55795 GCF_900465275.1 Parafrankia sp. Ea1.12
GTGGCGGGGTGGTGCTCTCGGCAGAGCCGAGTGGGACGGAGGGCGCGGTTGTGAGCGGTGATCCGGGTGGCTTGGCGGGTCTGGAAGAGGCAGGGGAACCGCAGGAGGCAGGGGGGCCGCGAGAGAAGGGGGAAAAGGAAGGGAGCCGAGGGGAGCCGGGTGGGCGATCCGCGCCATCCGGCTCGGTCGGGCCGCCGCGCACCGGGCTCGTGTTCACGGTGCTCGTGCTCGGTGGCCTGCTCGTCATTCTCGACATCACGATCATCAATGTCGCGATCCGCACGCTGGCGGCGGATCTCGATGCCTCACTGCCGGTGATCCAGTGGGTTTCGACGGGCTACACCCTGGCGCTTGCCGTGACCGTGCCGACGACAGCATGGCTGGTGGCACGGTTCGGTTCCGGACGTGTCTACATGGCGGCCCTGAGTCTGTTCGTGCTGGGATCGGTGCTCTGCGGTCTGGCCTGGAACATCGGCGCGCTCATTGCCTTCCGGGTGGTGCAGGGGATCGGCGGTGGCCTGGTCAACCCGGTCGCGATGACGATTGTGCTACGGGCCACGCCGCCGGAGCGGCGCGGGCGCGCCATGGGCCTGTTGGGTCTGCCGGTGCTCGTCGGGCCGGTGATCGGGCCGACGCTGGGCGGCTGGCTGGTCGACATCTCCTGGCGGTGGATCTTCCTGGTCAACCTGCCGCTGGGCCTGGCCGCGCTCCTGCTTGCGAGCCGAGTCCTGCGCCCGGTCACCGCGGCCGCGGGTGCCGTCCAGCGGGGCGGCACGCTTGAGAGTGCTGACGGGCGGCTCGACGTCCCAGGGTTGGCGCTTGTCGCGCCGGGGCTGGCGCTGTTCGTCTACGGGCTGGCGGAGAGCGGGCGGCGCGGGACTGTGACCTCGGCAGGTGTGCTCGTGCCGGCGCTGGTCGGGCTCGCGCTGGCGGTGGTGTTCGTGGTCCGGGCCGCTCGGATGCGCGCCCCACTGGTCCAGGTTGCGCTGTTGCGGCTGCGGGCTGTCGCGTCAGGGACGGCGACGCTGGCGCTGTTCACGGCGGCCTACTTCGGTTCGATGTTCGTCCTGCCGCTCTACTGGCAGCTCGTGCGGGGGCTCAGCCCCGCGGAGACGGGGATGCTGGCGATCCCGCAGGCGCTCGCTACCGGGGCTTCGCTGCAGGTGGCGAGCCGGATGGTCGACCGGGTTCCGCCTGCCCGCGTGGTGGGCTTCGGGATCGTGACGGCGTCCTGCGGGCTGATCACCGCGACGCTGTTGCTCGGCGTCGACACCCCGTACTGGCAGATGGTGCTGGCGATGTCCGTCATGGGAGTCGGCGCGGGCTCGACGATCATGCCGACGATCACGACAGCGCTGCGGCATCTGAGCGACCGGGACGCGCCGTCCGGCAGCACGCTGCTGACCATCACCAACCAGGTGAGTGTCTCGATCGGTACCGCCCTGACCTCCGTCGTACTCGCGGCCGGCCTCACCGCCCAGGGCGTGGCCGGCGCTGCCGGTGGCGGTGGCGGTGGCGCGGCCGGAGGCGGTGAGGGCGTGCTGCCGACCGTGGTGGACGGCCCGGCCGCCGCCCGGTTTGCCGAGGCCTGCCAGGACACGCTGTTCGTGTCCGCCGCGCTGCTGGTTGCCGCGCTCGTCGTGGCGCTGACGGCGATCCCGGGTGGTCCGTTCAGTGCTTCTCGACGTCTCCGGGGCCAGCCGCGTATCCGTGCTCCTCGACGTCGCCGGGTTCGGCCTCGCGGGGAGGCGCAGGATCAGTCGCCGGTTCGAGCAGCGCGGACAGGCGATCTGACTCCGCCGCGGTGAGCTCCCGCAGCAGCGGGAGGCTGGCGAGCAGATCGGTGACCGGGATCCTGCTCGGCCCGCGCGGCGCGGCGACCTGGGTCGTGAAGTCGCAGACGAGACTGCGGTCGTCGGCGATCGGGAGACGCGCCTTCGTGACTCGGGCGCCCGGCCCGAGTGACTCGGCGAGCGCGGCGAGCCGCTCGTCCCGCGTGACGTCGATGTTGTCCTCTCCGCGGTAGACGATCGTCCGGCCCTCCGCCGCGATCTCCAGTTCTGCCACGGTGGTTCCGGTCGCCCGGGTAAGGAGGCCGGCGAGCGGAACGCCGTCGGACCGCCCGCCGGAATCCTTTCCGTGTGGATCGTCCGCCTGGCCGTCCAGGTAGGCGGTGAACTGCTGGGCGCGCAGCGCAAGCAGTTTCCGCTCGATTTTCCACTCGAACGGAGGGTTTTCATCCGTGACGTTTCTCGAAACCGACCGCAGCTGATAGGAACGGGCCCGCAGGACGCCGATGTTCTGGGTGACGTAGTGCTGTAGGTTCGGCGTCGCGGAGTCGACGTGCAGGCGCGCGATCTGTTCCAGGCTCGCGCGGCGGCCGAGCCTCCGCCAGAACACCGGGTCGGTTATCTCCTCGCCGGTCAGCAGGAATTCCAGGGCGGCGTCGGTGACCTCGCCGGAGAGATCGCGGACACCCGGAAATCCGGCGATGTTCCCCCCGGAGCCCACCCAGACGGCCTGGAGGAACTGGTTCAGCAGCCGGGACTGCCGGCGGCGCAGGCTGGCGGTGACGATCTCGGTGGCCCGCCTGGTGCCCTCGACCGCGAGCGCGCGCGCCGCGTCGATGCCCTGGCTGAAGCCGTCGGCGATGGCCGAGGCGTTCACGGCGTCGAGGACACCACGGCCGTCCTGCGTCAACGCCGTCGAGATGATTCTGATATCGGGGGAGCGGTCCCGCCGCTCGATCATCGTGGCGAGGCCGTCGGCATCGGTGAGCAGGGTGTTGGCGGTGCCCGCCTCCGCGGCGAGGCGAACGTGGGCGTCGCCCGCGTTCCGGTACCGCCCGATGCTGAAGACGATCGGCTCGCGGTCCTCGACGAGGGCGACGTCCCGGACGAAGTAGTCGACGTCCCCGCCGAACTTCAGGTACATGAAACGCTGGCCCGCGGCCGCGTCGTCCGGCCAGTCGAGGACAAAGTCGGGCATATATGAATGATTGAAGTACCCGGTGTCCCGGATCTGTACGGAGGAATCGGTCGCCTGTATTTCTCTGGCGACGACGGCCTTGATACTGCCGATACTCTCCTGCGTGCTGGAGATGCTCAACGCGGCTTCCAGCTCGGCGGCGTAGGTCGGGGTGGTCACCTGGCTCCCCTCTCGGTGCCGATGCCTCGAAGTATATTCAGGTTCTCGGCGGAGATGACCAGCTTCTCCTGACGCTCCGAGAGTACGATGATCCACAGGCGCTCCGCGACGCTCTCGCAGGTCTCGTCCGAGACGAGGCTGCCCTCGTGGTCGCGCGGGCAGCCGAACACTCTCCGATGATGCGTGAGGACGGCCGACCTGACCTCGTTCGGTGAGCAGAGGTCCGGCCAGCGGGTCACCAGGAACGGCGCCCAGGTGATCCACATGAAGTGGTCGATGCGGGCCGGCTGCAACGACAGCGCCCGGTAGCACTTCGCGAGAAACTCCACGTAAAGCGTTCCCTGGTCGTGATGGCCGTTGTAGAACTTCGACTCCGCGACGAACTCGTGGCCCTGGAACTCGCCGCCGAGCAGCACACCGCCCAGGTCGTAGGAGAAGCCGCGTCCGTCCGCCCACTGGTAGCTCAGTTTCGCGACCGCCACCGGTTCCGGGGTGACGTAGTAGACGTTCGCGCGGGTCGTGGCCTCGAGCCACAGTTTTGCCCGGCGGGCTCCGTCGGCTCCGCGTAGGTGCAGTTCCTCCCCCGCCATGGTCGCGAGGCTATCGAACCCGATCATTCGTGGGTCATCGCCGCGTGTCGGTAGCGATGGGACTCGTCCGGGGGCGGCCGGTTCGTAGAGTCTTCATTATGGCGTCGGTGGAGGAGAGCACTCGGATCGACATCTGGATCTGGTCCGTCCGGCTCGTGAAGACGCGGACGCAGGCCGGAGATGCCTGCCGCGGCGGCCACGTCCGTCTCAACGGCGAGCGGGTGAAGCCGGCGCGCATGGTCCGCGCCGGCGACGAGGTGCGCCTTCGCCAGGCCGGCCACGAACGCGTCGTCGTGGTCACCAAGGTCCTCACCAAGCGGGTGGGCGCCGCCGTGGCGGCGGAGTGCTACATCGACAACAGCCCGCCGCCTCCGGAACGCCTTCCGGTGATGGCGGTTCGCGACCGCGGGACGGGACGTCCGACCAAACGCGACCGCCGCGCGGTGGAACGCCTGCGCAACCGCTGAGCGGCCGCGGCGGCCCGGCCCGGCTCGGTGGTCAGGGCTCGGTGGTCAGGGCTCGGTCGCGATCCGCGCGGCGAGGGCCCGGGCGAGATCGTCCATCGTGCCCTCGGGCACCCATTCCGCGGCTGGCCGGCGGAGATGGGTGAACACCGCAGGGCCCTGTTCGTCCGTCGGCAGGCCGTGTGCGCGGGGCACGACATGAACGTGGAGATGGGTGAATCCCGCCGCCTCGGAGAATGCCGCGACATATGTTTTCGCGCACCCCGTCACCTCGATCAGGGCCCGGCTGAGCCGCCAGGTGACGAGACCCAGCTCGGTGGCCTCCGCCGCGTCCAGCTCGGCCACCGTGGTGATGTGGCGGCGGGCGATGACGACCAGCCATCCGGGCAGCGCGCAGTTGATCGCGTGCGCGACCCGCCAACCGGTGCCGACGAGGATTCGTTGCCACGGCGGCAGATCATTGAGCGCCGCATTACCGCCGCAGGAGTAGCAGTCGTCCGTACCGGAATCCTGGACGGGCTCCATGGCGGTGACTGTAACGCCTCCGCCGTGGAGAATCGATACCCGCGACGTCGGCCCGCTGCTCGGCGGAAGGTCACCGGGCATCCAGGTATGCCCTCGCGGCGCGTTTCGGGGCCCGCAGCAGCCAGGCCTCGACGACCAGCTCGTCCAGCTCCTCGACGGAGATCCGGTCGAGGCGGACCAGGACCGCCGGGTAGCCGTCGAAGTGCGGGACGGTGAAGAAGACCGCCGGGCTGTCGGCGATCAGCGCGTTCTTGACTCCTTCGTCGGCGACGCGCACACCCAGGACCGGGCCGTCCGGCGCTTTCTCGCCGCGGGCGGCGAACGCGGCGAGGTCTGTTTTCCGCAGGGGGCGCTCCCACACGAAGCCCTTGTCCCGTACCCGCCACGAGGCCGAACCGTATGAGGGGCTCTCGTTCGTCTCGGGCAGCGCCAGCGCCAGCCGGCGCACGTCGTCCCAGGTCGCCATGGCCACACCGTATGCCCGCGGTTCGGTCACGTCGCGGAAAAGACAATCGCCACGGGTCGGGGTGATCCGGAGGGATAGTGGCCGGCATGGGACGTATCCTCTCGCGGGCGGGGGTGACGGCGACCTGTGTGGCGCTGCTGGTACTCCTGTCCGGATGCGGCGACGACGACAAGCGGGGGATGGGTGACGCGCCCGTCCTGAACCGGCGCGGGGATGACACGCCGGCCGAGGTGTTCAATTTTCCGGATCACTTCGGGAACCTGGCCACGAAATGCGTCGGCCACGGGTACCGGGCCTATGTGACAACCAACAAGGGTGCCCCGTCGAACATCGAGATCGTTCCCGATCCGGAGTGCGCGGCCTCGGACGCGACCCCCGTGCCCTCGACAGGCTCCCTGCCGGCCGGCTCGCCGCCACCTGCCACGCCCGGGGACGTGGCGGGCGACAGCTGATGGGGCCCGCCACTCGCGACCGCCGACGGGCCTGCGCGGCTGCCGCCCTCGTGGTTCTCGCGGCGTCCGGAGTGGTCGCCGGCTGCCGCCTGGACGACGACGAGCGGGGGATGGGTGACGCGCCCGTCCTGAACCGGCGCGGGGATGACACGCCGGCCGAGGTGTTCAATTTTCCGGATCACTTCGGGAACCTGGCCACGAAATGCGTCGGCCACGGCCTCCGCGGCTACACCACCACACATTTCGCCGACGACGACGGCTACATTCCCTCGGCCAACACCAAGATTGTCCCGGACCCGGACTGCCGATGATCTGAGGCCGGGCCGCCGGGCCGCCGGCCGGACAGTGACCGAGGCGCCACGGCGACCGTGCCACCCATGTCGGTCGGCCGACCCCCGTTTGCCAGCCCACTCCTGTCGTCCGGCCCACTCCCGTCTGTCGGCCCGCCACCTCTGTCGGCCCGCCACATCCGTCAGCCCGTCCGTCGCTGCCGAGCCACCAGGTCCCGTCAGGCCCCTTCGCCGGGCTGCCCATGCCCGCCGGGTCGCGACGTCCACCGGGGTGCCCCTGGCCGGCGCGTGGTGCCGAGCCCCGGTTTCGGCCGTCCCGGAGCGGTTTCTTATCATTTCAGGCGCTGCGGACGGCACATTCGGTGCGATCAACAGATCACGGATGAATGGTGTGATCGAGGTTGGATGGGGCTGACACGGATGACCGGGAACGCGCCGCGCCGGATCACGGCGCGACCATGACGGACGCCGCCGCACCCCGCCGCCGATGACTGTCGACTCCCCGGTCGGCGCGTCGACCGGAGGTGGTCCGACCACGGCGGACAGCACCGCCGGGACGCTCCCGGGCACACCCGTCGACCTGGCCGACGGCACCGGTCACGCGGAGCCGTCCGGAGCGGGCACGCACGCAGGCCCACGAGGCCGGCGGTTCCGGCAAAGCCGGCAGTTCCAGTGGGCCCGGTCGTCTCTGTCCCTGTCTCTGTCCCGGTTCCGGTCGCCGGCCGGCGTCGTCGCGGTGGTCGCGCTCCTGTCCTTCGTCGCGAGCCTGGTCCTGCGGGTCACGCTGTACCCGGAGGGCTCCGGCGACGCGGACGAGGCCGCGTACATCCTCCAGGCGCGGATGCTGCTCGAGGGGCGGCTGACCCTGGACGCGGGCGCCGTCGAACCGTTCTTCCGGCCGTGGTTGACGGGTGTGCACGACGGCCGCGTGTTCACCAAGTACCTGCCGGGCTGGCCGGCGTTGCTCGCGCTGTCCCAGGCGCTGTTCGGCACGATGGCCGTGGCGCCCGCCGCGGTCGCCGGGGTCTGGGTCGTCGGGACGTACCGCCTCGCCCGCGAGCTCTTCGACCATGCCTGGAGCGCGGTGGCCGCCGCTGTGGGCGTCGCGCTCTCGCCGCTGGTCCTCCTGCATACGGCACTGCCACTCGCCTACGCCCCGGGTGCAGCCGTGCTCGTCCTGGCCAGCGCGGAGCTGTTGCGCGGTGCGCGGACGGGGGCGCGGGCCGCCCTTGCCGGCGGCGGAGCGGGCCTGGGGCTGGTGCTGTTGATCCGGCCGTTCGACGTCGTGCTCGTGGTCCTTCCCGTGATCGTGCTCGCGGCTGTGCGGCGACGGCGGGAGCTCGGGACGCTGCTGCGGCGTTCGGGCTGGGCGGTGATCGGCGCGCTACCGCTGGTCGTCGCCCTGCTCGCCTACTGCTGGCGGGTCACCGGATCGCCCCTGCGTATGCCGCTGTCGGCCTCGGACCCACTGGACCGGTTCGGTTTCGGCCCGCGCCGGATCCTGCCGTCCGAGTCGAGTTTCCTGTTCACCCGCCGGCTGGCGCTCGACGCCCTCCAGGAGACGCTCGAGGTGGCGCCGAGCTGGTTCTTCGGCGGTGCCGCGCTGATCGCGCTGGCCGCCGTCGGCCTGGTGGCGCCGCGGCGGCGGCTCGAGCGCCTGTTCCTGCTCGCGACGACGGGCGTGGTGCTGGCCGGCTACACGTTCTGGTGGGGGTCCGCTTTTGCCATGCCGGGCCTGCGCAACGGCCTTGGCCCGCACTACCATCTGGCCGCGTTCACCCCGGTCGTCATCCTCGCGGCCGACGGCGCCCGATGGCTGTGGACGTTCCTCCCGGCGCAGTCGCCGCTGTCCCGCCGCCCGGGCTCATCCGCCTCGGGCACCGCGCGCGGCCTGGCCGGGCGCATGGTCCGTCCGGGCGCTGTGGCCGTGGCCGTGGCCGGGCTCGTCGCGATCACGGTGCCGACCCTGCAGCCCCGGATCGACGTGCAGCGCGGGGTCAACGAGGGCAACGACTTCCTGGCCGCGCTGCTCCCGGACGACCTGGGCGGGCCGGCCGTGGTGCTGGTGACGCCGACGGTCCCGAGCCGCTACACGCAGGTCCCCTACCACTCGCTGCGGAACTCCCCCGACCTCGACGGACCCGTCGTCTTCGCGGCGGACATCGGGCCGGGCTCGGCCGCGCTGCCTGACCGGATGCCGGACCGGGCGATGTTCCGCCTGCGGCCGGACGAGATCGCCGACCCGGCGGTCCCGGGCAGCTTCCGGGGGTCCTTCGTGCCGCTGAGGCAGGTCACCGGGAGCCGCGTCGAGATCCGTGTACAGGTACGGATTCCCGGTGACGCTGGGACGGCACCCGTCCGGTCGGGGGATGCGCGGCTGCACGTCCGCCTCGGCGGGGAGGTCCGCACCCTGCGAACAGCCGTCCCGGTGGACGCAGCCGGTGGCGCGGCGACGGCGGGGAGACCGGCCGCGGCCGCTGGGTCGGGCGTGGTCGCTGGGTCAGGCCCGGCCGGGCACGGGGAGCAGCCAGGCATCCGCCGGGGCGTCCCCGTGACGATCACGCACACGTTCGTGCTCACCACCGGTCCCGGCACCGGCCCGGACGAGATCGGGACCGCCGGCGCGTCGCTGCCCGCCGAGCTCGTCGTCGGGTTCACCGATGGCACCGGCCCGGCGAGCGGGACCTGGGAGGAGCGGTTTCCCCTGGTGCGCAGCCCCGGTGGCGACCTCTCCCTGCTCGCTCCCGGGCTGGGCTGGCGCCGACTGCCCACGGTGGCCGGCAGCGGCACGGCCGGCGGCGACGGCCAGTGGCTCCCGGCCAACGCGAAACCCACCTTGGACGTCTCGCTGACCGGCGCCGCTGCCCGCTGACGCCATCCGTTGACGGCCGCCGGCATTCGCTGACGGCCGCCGGTGTCCGGTGACGGCCGCTACGACGGGCTGGCCAGCCGGCCTGCCGCCGCGGCGGCGGCGGATCTTTCCGCGTAAACCGGTGGCATTCCGCGCGCAACGAAGATTAGTGGCGGCCGGTACCGAAATTTGGATGGTGGTTAACGCTGGTGAAGAATCCGATACGCCAGCCGCTGCCGCCAAGGTCGTCGGGAGTAACGTGCGTGCGCTGTCTTACCTTTAACCACCTTCGTTGAAGGGTGGGATCTGGGGAACTATGGGATTCCTCCGAAGGTTCCGGACGTTATCCGTTCTTTTTCTGTGCGAGCAGTACCCGCCCATCGTCTGGGACGGCGCGGGTACCTATACCGCCGCACTCGCGGCGGCGCTGGTGGGGCTCGGGCACAACGTTCATGTTCTCTGTGCCCAGGGCCGCCAGTTCACCGACACGGTGGAGCACGGGGTGCATGTGCACCGACGTCCGCTGCTGCAGGTCCCGATCACCAGGATGCTGGGCGGGTTCGGCGCGCGGCTGCGCGGTCCGCTCCATCCGCGCGACTCGCTGGCGCTGCGGGCGAGCCTCACGCTGTCCTACAGCACCTGGATGCGCCAGATCGGCCTGCGCCCCGACGTGATCGAGACACAGGACGGCGAGACGCGCGGGCTGATCGAGGCCCTGTGCCGCACTCGTCCGCTGGCGATCCACCTGCACTGCCCGACGATGCTCACAGTCCGGATGGCCGGACAGCCGGTGGGCGTCCGCGGCCAGCTGGCGGATCGGCTGGACCGCGCGTCCGCGAGCCTCGCCGCCGTCGTCACATCCCCGTCGCAACTCCTCGTGGACGAGCTGCGGCGGGACGGCTGGCTGGGCGACCGCGATGTCGAAGTGATCCCGAACCTCTTCGACGCCGGTCCGTGGCGGGACATCCCGGAGGCGCGCGGCACCGAGCCGACCATCGCGGTGGTGGGCCGGCTCGAGCCCTACAAGGGCGTGGACGTCCTGCTCGAGGCGTCGGCGCGGCTGCGTGCCGCCGGCGTCGCCCACCGGCTGGCGGTCGTCGGGCGCTCGTCGGGCGCGATCGACGGCGTGCCGTCAGGCGCCTGGCTGGCCCGCCGGGCCCGTGAGCTGCGCCTCGACGTCGAGTTCAGCGGGCATCTGGCGGGGCGTGAGGTCCGTGACGTCTATCGCGGTGCCCGGGTGGTGGCCGTGCCCAGCCGTTTCGAGAGCTTCTCGATCGTCGCGGCCGAGGCGATGGCGGCCGGGCGCCCGGTGGTCGTGACGAAGCGGACCGGGATCGCCCCCTTCGTGCAACGGTGGGGCGCGGGAAGCGTGGTGGAGACCGGTGACCCGGGCGCGCTGGCCAGCGCGTTGGCTCCCTTCCTCCTCGACGCCGGACGGGCGGTCGCCGTCGGGGAGCGCGGGCGGCTGGGGGTGGCCGAGCTCGACCCGCAGGCCATCGCCCGCCGGAAGGAGGCGGCCTACCTGCGGGGAATCGCCGAGTTCAACGACCGGATCCGCGTCCGGGACCGGTTCATCGGCCAGAGCCGTCCCCGGAACCGGAACCGGACCCGGGATCACGATCGGTGGCCGGGCCGTGCGGGGCGGCCGGGCCCGGACCAGGTGTGGGAACACGAGAAGGGACGGGACCAGGGCTGGGACCACGGCCACTTCCGCGACCCGGCGGCGGAGAGTGCGGCCGCCCCGTGCCCCGAGCCCCGCCAGCTCGCCACGGACGGTCGAAATCGAGGTGCCGCAGCCCGTCGGCCGCCACATAGACCTCGTACCGACTCTCCAAGGTCGCCAGCAGGGAGCCAGTGAGCGGCGCCCCCGTACCCGGGCGCTGATCGCCCTCCGCGCCGGGCCCGACCTGCGTGACGTGCGCGGCGAGGGCGTGCTTCTGCCGTTCCCGCAGGCCGCGGGCGTCCACCAGGAGCGGGCGCCGTTCGTGCACCCGTTGGACCGGTGCCAGCAGGAGCCGTCGTGCCGACCAGTGTCCGGTCCCGTGGCCGAGGGTCCACGGCCAGTGCGTCCACAGCCACACGGTGTACTCGAGGATCTCTCCGTCGAAGCCGCCCGCCCGCACCGCGCGGCGCACCGCCTCGTGGGTGGCATCGTGGTCGGGATGTCCCTCGCACGAGGCCGGCGCCAGGATCTGAGCGGGGGACCGGGCACTGATCACCTCGCCGAGCCGGGCCGCGATGCTGTCGACGCACCCGGGCAGCTCGGAGTCGGGGAACCCCAGGAAGATCACATCAGTCTCGGCGACACCGAGGCGGGCGCAGGCCCGCCGCGCCTCAGTCCGTCGCATCTCGGCGAGCTCCGCGGGCGAGTGCCTCTCGACCAGGCGCTGCGCGGGTGGGCCTGCCGCTGATCCGCCGCGGGCCCCGTCGCTCACCAGCACGACGGTCACCGGCGTCCCGGCCGCGCGTTTGCGCATGATGGCCACCGCGCAGCCCAGGGTCTCGTCGTCGGGATGCGGTGCCACGACCAGACACGGCGCCGCGGCCATCGACGCGGTGATGTCGATCCCCCGGCGCTCCCACACCCGTCGCCAGAAGGAACGCGCCGGCACCATCACCCGCTCATGCCCCAGCCACACATCCCCGGGAACCATTCGTCGAGCCAGCAGTGAAATGTTCATACCGTGCCTTCCGTGCCCCCATTCTCCAGCCAATTCAAACAACAAATACAGCGGTTTGGGCGGGCGTCACGGCGGGCGAATCCGATGTGCGGCGGTTGAGAGAGTCCATGGTGACACTGGACCGCCACAGTTCGGGTCAGGCGTGTTCTCCCGAGGCACGGTGTTGCGGGGGGATTCCGTCGGGGCGTTCGGTGGCCAGGGGGGCGCTGGTCGGGTCGGTGCCGAGGTTGTTTCCGCAGCGGGTGGAGATCCAGCGGCGGCGTCCGGGGGTCGGCCGCCAGCTCTCGACGTCGAAGCTGTCGCCGGTGGCGTACTCCTCGCCGCCGCGGCCCGGTACCAGCGCGAGGGACTCATGGCAGCGGAGCTGGTCCTGCAGGCTCTCCGCGACCGCCGGGTCCACCCCACCGACACAGCCCTGGACGGCTTGCCAGATCTCGGCACTCGCGGCATCCCGGTCATCGGCGTGCCGGGCCTCCTCGGTAGGCCACACGGAGATACGGAAATCCCCGCCCGCCCATCGCTGCAGGGTGATCTCCTCGACATAGCGGCTCGAACCGCAGTACGGCGCCCCCGGGGCCGGCCGCGTGCCAGCGCCGCCGTCGTCGCCCGCGCTGCCGGGAGCCACGGCGGCGAGGCTGGGAGCGGCGGTGGCTGTAGCGGTCGGCGTGGTCGTGGCGGCCTCCGTGCCGGCGTCGGTCTCCGAGCCGGAGCCGGAGCCGCGGAGCATCGCCACCCCGACGGCCATGGCGGCCAGCACCCCGACGGTTCCGCCGAGGGCACCGCGCGACCGCCGCTGCTCCGCCACCCGACGAGCGTATGGCGTTCGGGCGGTCCGGGCCGGTCGAGCGAGCCAACCCGGTGATCCCGCCCCGACTTCGCGACACCGACCCTGACACGCGCGCCGATATCCGCGCCGCGCCGGCGGTGATGATGGAACGGTGAGCACACCGATCCCCGGCGAACTGGACCGCCCCGGCGAACTGGACCGCCCCGGCGAACTGGACCGGGCCGCCGCCCTGCTGCGGGAGGCCGACGCGCTCCTCGTCTGCGCCGGTGCGGGCATGGGGGTGGATTCCGGCCTGCCCGACTTCCGCGGTGACACCGGCTTCTGGCGGGCGTACCCGCCCTACGCCCGCCTGCGGCTGTCGTTCGCGCAGCTCGCCGACCCGGTCCACTTCGGCGCCGACCCGACCCTCGCCTGGGGCTTCTACGGTCACCGCCTCGGCCTGTACCGGGGGACCGTGCCGCACGCGGGGTTCGACGTCCTGCGCCGGTGGGGTGCCGGGCTGCCGGCCGGGATGTGGGTGTTCACCTCGAACGTGGACGGCCAGTTCCAGCGTGCGGGCTTCGTCGACGTGGCCGAGGTCCACGGCTCGATCCACCATCTTCAGTGCACGGCCACCTGCGGGCCGGACGTCTGGCCCGCCGACGGGGTCGACGTCGACGTCGACCCGGAGACGATGCGTGCCCGGGAGCCGCTGCCGCGGTGCCCGCGGTGCGGCGCGCTGGCCCGGCCGAACATCCTGATGTTCGGGGACTGGAACTGGCTCGGGGCACGCTCCGAGCGGATGCTGTGCGCCTGCTCGTCCTGGCTGGACGCGCTGGCCGGCGCCGGGCGCCGGCTGGTGGTCGTCGAGATCGGCGCGGGGACGGCGGTGCCCACCGTGCGCCGCATGGCCGAGTCGGCCGCGGGCGGGCGGCTGATCCGCGTCAACCCGGCCCCGGACAGGCTCTCGCCGGGCTCAGGAGTCTCCGTGCGGCTCGGCGCGCTCGCCGCCCTCACCGAGCTGGACGCCCGCCTGACGGCCTGAGCGCCGGGCCGAGGCCCGCCGTGATCGGTCGTGACACTGACCGATAACTTTTACGAAACAGGGAGCCTTATATTCCTGTTTGCCGCGAGGGGGCGGCCGTCTGGTCGGGCGTCGCGCGGCACCGCTTTGTCCTCCGACGGCCCGGGCTGCTGATGGAGGACCGATGGTCGCTGTACCGACCCTGCCGAAGGGCGCCAACACCGTCATACCGACGGAGGTCGTCACAGCCGTCGTCAGTTCGGCTTCGGGCGAGCCGGTGGACGTCTGCGCCGTGCTGGTGACGAGCGCCGGCCAGGTCCGGTCGGACGCCGACATCGTGTTCTACAACCAGCCCCGGCACAGCTCCGGCGCGGTCAGCCTCGTCTCCTCCGGTGCCGGCGCCACGCTGACCGTCGCCCTGCCGGACGTCGAGCCCGACATCGTTACCGTGGTGGTCGCGGGGTCGGTCGACGACGGGACCTTCGCCCAGGTCGACGGCCTGCGGTTGCGCATCGACGGCGTCGCGGGCCGGCCGCTCGTCGAGTTCGCGTCGGCGACGTCCGACCCGGTGACGACGATGGTCTTCGGCGAGATCTACCGCCGGGGAGGCGGGTGGAAGTTCCGCGCCGTCGGCCAGGGCTGGGCCAGCGGCCTCGCCGGCCTGGCCCGCAGCTTCGGGATCTCCGTCGAGGGGCCGGACGAGGCCGCCGGGAACGACGAGACCACCGGGATCGCGGCCTCGCCACCCGCACCGGTCCGACCGCCCGCGCCGGTCCGACCGCCCGCACCGCTCCGACCGGCCGAGCCGGCGCGCCGGGCCGACTGGTACCCCGACCCCGCGGCGCCCGGCCTGCTGCGGTGGTGGGACGGCACGACCTGGGCGTCCCGCACCAGGCAGCCCTTCGTCGAGTCGGAGGCGACCTGCGGCAGGTGCGGCGCGGCGAAGCGGCGGCGCCTGTTCTCCGCCCCGGTGCCCTGCGTGGCGTGCGAGGACGAGATCCGCCGGGTCCTGGCCGACTGGCGGCGGCGGCTCGTCGAGGCGGTGGACGCCGGTCCCGGCGCGCCCGGGCTGGACGCGCTGTGGGCCGAGCTGCGCTTCCAGCTGGTGCCGGAGGCCGCCGGCCAGCAGGTGTTCCGGTCGGTCGCCCTCGCCTACCTCCAGCGGATCGTCACCTTCGCGTTCGGTGACGAGATCATCGAGGAGCACGAGTACCAGCTCTTCGAGGACGAGGTCCGCCGCCTGGGCGTCGTGGACCCGGCCGTCGAGGAGATGCGCCGCAGGCTCCGCCGAGGGCTCGACCTCTCCCGCATCCGCAACGGCGACCTGCCGCGGGAGACGTCCTCGACGCTGCACCTCGATCTCGACGAGATCGTGCACCTGGACACCGACGTGGTGCAGGTCCGCCAGCTCGCGAGCGGTCCCCGGCACACGCCCGGACGTCTGGTCGTCAGCAGCCGCAAGCTGCGGTTCCTCGCCCAGAACGGCGGCGGGACGGAGACCGCCTGGTCGAAGATCGTGGCCGTCGCGGCGGGCTACGGCACCATCGACGTCTCGGCGACGACGAGCCGTGGCGGTGGCACCTACCAGGTCGGGGACCCCGAGTACGTGGCGGCGGTCCTCGCCGGCACGCTGCGGATCGCCCGCCGGCTGGTGATCGCGCCCGGCGCCCGGGACAGCCGTGCCATCTCCCAGGTGGTGAAGGCCGAGGTCTGGCAGCGTGACGGCGGCGCGTGCGTGCAGTGCCAGGCCACCGAGTACCTGGAGTTCGACCACGTCATCCCGCACAGCCGCGGCGGGGCCAGCAGCGTGAACAACCTCCAGCTGCTCTGCCGCCGCTCCAACCTGGAGAAGGGCGCCCGGATCTGACAGCGGCCGCACCTGCCGGGTTTCCCACGTCGGCCGGGCGCGGCCACGCCCGTCGGCCTGCGCCCGGCGGAGGTGCCGGCGCTACGGCGAGCTCGGGCGGCGGCCCTCGCGGATGGCCTCCACCACGAGGCCGATGACCCAGTTGATGGCGTTCGTCGCGGCGTCGCCGTCGAACTCCCACACGCTGACCAGGCGCTCGTAGGACGGCACGTTCCACAGCACGTCGAGCATGGCCGCCGCGGTCTGGCGCTCGGCCTCGGACCAGTCGGCGGTCTGCGGGATGACGGCGTTGAGCAGCGCGTCGCGGCGCAGCCTGTCCTCGGCGACGAGGGCCGGCTGGCGCGGTTCCGGGTGGCTCCACCGGGAGACCGAGTAGGAGGACAGCGTCGCGAACGACCGCCTGGTGACGTCGGGGAGACCGTCGAGCTCCAGCCCTTCGTAGGTGACGCCCGCCTCCTCCTGCAGCCGGCGCATGACCGCGTTGTGCAGGTCGCGCTCGGTGGGGAAGTGCCGGTAGACGGTGCGCTCGCCGACCCCGGCCCGCTCCGCGACCGCGCGGAAGGTCAGGCCGCCCCAGTCCCAGACCGGGAATCCGTGGACGAGAGCCGAGCCGGCGGCGACGATGCGTTCACGCGTCTGGACAGCCCGCTCACGGCGCAGCGGGCTGTCGTAGGGCCGCCGAGGCCGGGCGGCCTCGCCGCCGTCCTCCTCAGGTGTTGCCGGGACGCTCATATTGGTGACATCATACTGTCGCCAAACCCTTTCGGCTGGACGAGGTGGACGGAGGCAACCGAGGTGGATCTTGGCTTAGCTGGTGCCGCGGTGGTGGTACAGGGCGGTACCCAGGGTATGGGCCTCGCGGCGGCGGAGTGCTTCGCCGCGGACGGGGCCAGGGTGGCCGTACTGGCGCGGAACCGGGCAAATCTGGAGAAGACCGTCGGCCGTCTGCTGGAGCTGGGGGCCGCCGACGCCGTGGCCCTGCCCGCGGACATCACCCGCCCCGACGAGGTGACCGCCGCGTTCGGCCTCGTCCGTGACCGGTGGGGGGAACTGAACTCCCTTGTGAACGCGACCGGCCCCAAAGGCGGCCGGATGGGCCCCTTCGAGGAGCTCACCGACGACGACTGGTTGGCCGCGGTCGACGTCGGCGTGTTGGGTATGGTCCGGTGTGTGCGGGCCGCGCTGCCCCTGCTGCACGCCGCCGAGTGGGGCCGCATCGTCAACATCTCCGCGCATTCGACCAAGCGGCAGACCGCCTCGCTGATCGCGTACACCGCCGCGAAATCGATGGTCACCAGCATCACCAAGAACCTCTCGCTGACCCTGGCTCCGGACGAGATTCTCGTCAACACCGTGTCTCCGGGAAGCTTCGCCTCCGAGGGCCTGGCCATGTGGGCCCGCGGCATCGGCATCGACCCGGAGGACCTGCACGCCGTGATGCGCGGCATCACGGAGCATTTCGGCCATCCCGCCCACCTTCCCCGCGCGGGCGCGCCGCGTGAGATCGGTGCCGTGATCGCCTTCGTCGGCTCGCGCCGGAACACATACATGACCGGCGCGAACGTCAACGTCGACGGCGGCTCCGACTTCTCCTGACGGACGGGTTCCCGCGGTCAGCCGCGGGTTCGTCGACGCACAGATCCTCAGTCGCCCAGTCGCCCAGTCGCCCAGTCGCATAGCCGCCTGGGCCCATAGCCACCCGCGACGCACGCCGCGGGCGGCGGCCCACGTCCGAAGGGGAGAAACCGTGGGAGCGCATCACGAACTGCTCGACGCCGCACGCGCCGAGACCGGACTTACCGACTTCGGTGAGGACACGTTCCTGGAGGGCCTGGAGGTGCTCGTCCGCGCCCTCCAGCAGGAGGCCGCGCTGAACAGCACCGGCCAGGCGGCGTTACGCAAAATGATCGTCGGCCTGTTGAGCCAGCGGCTGCAGATCGAGGACTGGTACCGGCGCCAGCCCGAGATCGACGACGAGCGGATCACCGCGCCGCTGATCGGGCTCGGCCTGCCGCGCACCGGGTCGACGGCGCTGTCGTTCCTGCTGGCCGAGGACCCGAACGCCCGGTCGCTGCGGATGTGGGAGGCGACGGCGCCCTGCCCGCCGCCGTCCACGGTCCACGGTGACGACAAGAGGATCGAGGACGGCCGGGCCGACGTGGCGGAACGGAAGCGGACCTCGCCGCGCCGGGTCGTGCTCGTCCCGGCCAGCGCGACCGGCCCGACGGAGTGCCAGAGCCTGATGGCGCTCGACTTCCGGGCGCACTTCTTCCAGGCGTTCGCCTACGTACCGTCCTATTCGAAGTGGCTTCTCAACGCCGATCTCACCTCGACCTACCGGTACGAGCTGCGTGCGCTGAAACTGTTGCAGTGGGGCTTCGAGGCCCAGCCGTGGCGGCTTAAGTGCCCGACCCACCTGCTCTTCCTGGACGATCTCGACAAGGTGTTCCCGGACGCCCGGTTCGTGATGACGCACCGCGATCCCGCCGAGGTCATGGTGTCGGTGGCCGACCTCTACGCCGCGGTGGCCCGTTCGTACTGCGACGACATCGACGAGCGCTATCTCGGCCAGCTCAACATCGAGCACTGGTCGGTCGGCATGGAGCGGGCGCTGGCGTTCCGCCAGAAGGCCGGCGACGACCGGTTCTACGACATCGACTTCCGGGCGATGCAGCGTGATCCGCTCGGCGAGATCCGCGGGCTCTACGCCTGGCTCGGCGAGCCCGTCACCCCGGAGTTCGAGGCCGGAATGCAGGGATGGTGGCGGGAGAACGCGGAGAAGCGCGAGCGCAACGTCCACCCGGACCCGGCGACGTTCGGTATCGACGTCGACCGGATCCGCCCGCTGTTCGCCGACTACACCGCGCGTGCGGCGGCCTGGACCGCGCACTAGCTCGACCGCTCATCGAAAGGAAAGCAGTGCAGGACGAGAGCGTCTACTACGACCCGTACGACTTCGAGATCGACGCGAACCCCTACCCGGTGTGGCGGCGGCTGCGGGATTCCGCGCCGCTGTACTACAACGAGAAGTACGACTTCTACGCGCTGAGCCGGTTCGAGGACGTCGAGAAGGCGTTGACGGACTTCGGGACGTACACCTCGGGCAAGGGTTTCATCCTCGAAGTGATCAAAGCTGGTATCAGGCTGCCGCCCGGCAACCTCCTGGCGGAGGACCCGCCGCTGCACGACATCCACCGCGGTCTGCTGTCGCGGGTGTTCACGCCGCGGAAGATGGCCGCGCTCGAGCCGCAGGTGCGCGAGCTGTGCGCCCGCATCCTCGACGAGCTGGTCGGCACCGACGGCTTCGACTTCGTCGCCGATCTCGGCGCGATCGTTCCGATGCGGGTCATCGGCATGATGCTCGGCATCCCGGAGAGCGACCAGGTGGCGATCCGTGACGCCGGCACGCGGCGGCACCAGCTCACCGAGGGTGAGGCGCCGGCGCCGACCGACGCCCGGTCGACGGCGCAGCCGTTCGCCGACTACATCGACTGGCGGGCCACCCATCCCTCCGACGACCTGATGACCGAGCTGCTGCGGGCCGAGTTCGAGGACGAGACCGGCACCACCCGCCGGCTCACCCGCGACGAGGTCCTGACGTACACCTCGGTGCTGGCCGGTGCCGGCAACGAGACCACCCGCCGGCTCATCGGCTGGACGGGACAGCTGCTCGGCGAGCACCCGGACCAGTGCCGGGAGCTCGCCGCGGACCGCTCGAACGTCCCGCAGGCGATCGAGGAGGTCCTCCGGTTCGAGTCGCCGTCACCGGTGCAGGGCCGGGTGGTCTCCCGCGACGTCGAGCACCACGGCGGCACCATCCCGGAGGGGAGCGCGGTGATTCTGCTCAACGCCTCCGCGAACCGGGACGAGCGGCACTACACCGACCCGGACACCTTCGACATCCACCGCCGGATCGACCGGCATCTCGCCTTCGGGCACGGCCTGCACTTCTGCCTCGGTGCCTCGCTGGCCCGGATGGAAGGCCGGGTCGTGCTCGACGAGGTGCTGAAGCGGTGGAGCAGCTGGGAGGTCGACCGCGACAACTGCGTGCTCGACCACACCTCCACGACGCGGGGGTGGATGAACCTGCCGGTGGTCACGTCGTGAGGAACAACTCCTAGACAAGCAGAAGTTGCGCAGGACGGCCGGCCCGGCGGGAGGATGAGCAGGATGCACCGAGAACGGACACACGGAGTTCGGGCGCGCCCGAACCAGGTGAGGACCCGGTGGACCGATGTGCGCTGACAGCTCCGACGCGGCGCGGGAGCTGGCGGCGGCGGTTCTGCCCGTGGACACGGTGGGCCTGCTGGAGGGCCTGACGACGACCCGGGCGATCCGTCGTTACACCGACGAGCCGGTGCCCCGTGAGGCGCTGCGCGCCATGCTGTTCGCGGCCACCAGGGCGCCCAGTGGCTCTAACCGGCAGCCGTTCCGGTTCATCGTGCTGACCGACGGCCCGAAGGCCGGGGCGGCGAAGAAGCTGATCGGTGACGCCGCGCGGCGGACCTGGGGTGGCAAGCGCCAGCGGGACCGGTACGACAGCGGGACGGGGACGGTCGCGGACTCGCCCAAGGCCCGGATGGCCGCGGCGATGCAGCAGTTCGTCGACGGGTTCGAGCGGGTGCCGGTGCTGATCCTGCCGTGTCTGGTGCGTTACCGGGACCCGACTCCGACCGAGGGGGCGTCGGTGTATCCGGCGTGCCAGAACCTGCTGCTGGCGGCTCGCGCGCTCGGCTACGGCGGGGCGTTCACCGGCTGGAACTTCGCCGTCGACGCGCAGCTGCGCGAGCTGCTCGGCGTGCCCGAGGGCACGTTCGTCGCCGGCACCATCACGCTGGGTCGGCCGGCGGGCCGGCACGGTCCGGTGCGCCGCCGCCCGATGGCCGAGCTCGTGTTCGAGGAGGAATGGGGAGCGCCCGCGGACTGGGCGCTCGACCCACCCGGCACCGCGTTCACTTCCGCCGGCCCGCCCCGGCCCCCGGCCGCGGCGGGCGGTGGCATCGCCGGCGGGAGCACCACGGGCGGGAGCACTACGGGCGGTGGCATCACCGGTGGCACAGCCGGCAACGACGAGGAAAGGCCCCGGTCATGACGCCGGTCGACGGTACGGACACACCGGTACGGACGGAGAAGGGTAGCCCTGGCATGGGCCGACTGACACATCTGCAGCGCCTGGAGGCGGAGAGCATCCAGATCTTCCGGGAGGCGGTGGCGGAGAGCGAACGGCCGGTGATGCTGTATTCGGTGGGTAAGGACAGCACCGTGCTGTTGCACCTGGCGATGAAGGCGTTCTTCCCGTCGCGGCCGCCGTTCCCGCTGCTGCATGTGGACACGACGTGGAAGTTCCGGGCGATGTACGACTTCCGGGACAAGGTCGCCGCGGAGCTCGGTGTCGACCTGCTCGTCTATCAGAACCCGGAGTGTGTGGAACGGGGCATCAACCCGTTCGACCATGGTTCGGCGACGCACACGGACATGTGGAAGACCGAGGGTCTGAAGCAGGCGCTGGACAAGTACGGGTTCGATCTGGCGTTCGGTGGTGCGCGCCGCGACGAGGAGAAGTCGCGGGCGAAGGAGCGGGTGTTCTCGATCCGCTCGGCGCAGCATCGGTGGGACCCGAAGGCGCAGCGTCCGGAGCTGTGGCGGTTGTACAACGCGAGCAAGGCGCCGGGGCAGAGCGTGCGGGTGTTCCCGCTGTCGAACTGGACCGAGCTGGACGTGTGGCAGTACATCCACCGGGAGCAGATCCCGATCGTGCCGTTGTACTACGCGGCGCCGCGCCCGGTCGTGGAACGCGACGGCGCTCTGATCATGGTGGATGACGACCGGATGCGGCTGGCACCGGGGGAGGTGCCCGAGCAGCGCAGTGTCCGGTTCCGGACGTTGGGCTGCTACCCGCTGACCGGCGCGGTGGAAAGCGCCGCCGGAACCCTCCCGGAGATCATCCAGGAGATGTTGTTGACGACGAGCTCGGAACGCCAGGGCCGGGTCATCGACCATGACTCGTCCGGGTCGATGGAGAAGAAGAAGCAGGAGGGGTACTTCTGATGGCGCACGCGGCCAGCGACCTCGTCGCGGACGACATCGAGGCGTATCTGAACCTGCACGAGCACAAGAGCATGCTGCGGTTCATCACCTGCGGCAGTGTCGACGACGGAAAGTCGACGCTGATCGGCCGGCTGCTGTACGACTCGAAGCTGGTGTTCTCCGATCATCTCGCCGCGTTGGAAGCGGACTCGAAGAAGGTCGGCACGCAGGGCGACGGGCTGGATTTCGCGCTGCTGGTCGACGGGCTCGCCGCGGAACGTGAGCAGGGCATCACGATCGATGTGGCGTACCGGTTCTTCTCCACCGAGCGGCGGAAGTTCATCGTCGCGGACACCCCCGGGCACGAGCAGTACACCCGGAACATGGTGACCGGGGCGTCCACCGCGGATCTCGCGGTGATCCTCATCGACGCGCGTAAGGGTGTGCTGACGCAGACCCGCCGGCACAGCTATCTGGTGTCGCTGCTGGGGATCCGCCACATCGTGCTCGCGGTGAACAAGCTCGACCTGGTCGACTACTCCCGCGACGTGTTCACCCGGATCGAGGCGGACTACCGACAGTTCGCGGCCCGGATCGGCCTGAGCGACATCGTCGCGATCCCGCTGTCGGCGCTGGCCGGTGACAACATCACCGAATCCAGCCCGAACACCCCCTGGTACAGCGGGCCGACCCTGGTCGGGCATCTGGAGACGGTGGCGGTCGACGACGACGCGCACACCGGGGCGTTCCGCCTGCCCGTGCAGTGGGTGAACCGGCCGAACCTGGACTTCCGCGGGTTCTCCGGGCAGATCGCCGGGGGCACGGTCCGCCCCGGGGACCGGGTCCGGGCCCTGCCCTCGGGGCAGGAAAGCACCGTGGAGCGGATCGTCACCGCCGACGGGGACCTGGACGAGGCGATCGCCGGCCAGTCGATCACCCTCACCCTCACCGACGAGATCGACGTCAGCCGCGGCGATGTGATCGCCACCGCGATCGACCCGCCCGGGGTCGCGGACCAGTTCGAGTGCCATCTGGTGTGGATGGCCGACGAGCCGATGCTGCCCGGCCGCCCCTACCTGATGAAGATCGGGGCGCGGACGAGCAGTGTCACCATCGCCCAACCCAAGTACAAGGTCAACGTCAACACCCTGGAACACACCGCCGCGCGCACCCTGGACCTCAACGAGATCGGCGTGTGCAACATCAACGTCGACCGGCAGATCCCGTTCGATCCGTACACGACGAACCGGCACACCGGCGGGTTCATCCTGATCGACCGGTTCACCCGGGCCACGGTCGCGGCCGGGCTGCTGCACTTCGCCCTGCGCCGCGCGGACAACGTGCACTGGCAGGCCGTCGAGGTCGACAAGACCGCCCGGGCGCGCGCGAAGGGGCAGCGGCCGGCGGTGCTGTGGTTCACCGGCCTGTCCGGCGCGGGGAAGTCGACGATCGCGAACCTGGTCGAGAAGCGGCTGCACGAGCAGGGTTTCCACACCTACCTGCTGGACGGCGACAACGTCCGGCACGGGCTGAACAAGGACCTCGGGTTCACCGACGCCGACCGGGTGGAGAACATCCGCCGGGTCACCGAGGTCGCCCGGCTCATGGTCGACGCCGGGGTGATCGTGCTCGCCTCGTTCATCTCCCCGTTCCGCGCGGAACGCCAGCTCGCCCGTGACCTCCTCGAGCCCGGCGAGTTCATCGAGATCCACGTCGACACCCCCCTGGACGTCGCCGAGTCCCGGGACCGCAAGGGGCTCTACGCCAAGGCCCGCGCCGGTCAGCTGGTGAACTTCACCGGGATCGACTCGCCCTACGAGCCTCCCGAGCACCCCGAGCTCCGCCTCGACGCCAGCGGCACGATCACCCCCGAGGCCTCCGCCGACCTCGTCGTCGAACACCTGCGCACCAACGGCATCCTCACCCCGCCGGACCCGGCATGACCCCCACCGCCACCCTGACCCGTGTGGAGACCGGCCCATGACCAGTGACACCGCCGGCGCGGCGCCGTCCATCCCGGCGGCCGGGATGGACGACCACACCCTGGCCGCCGCCCTCGCCCACGAGGCCGGCGAACTGCTCCTCGCGATCCGCGACCAGGGCGGCGCCGAGGGTGACCGGCAGTCCAACGAGTTGCTGCTGCACCTGCTCGCCCAGACCCGCCCGCGCGACGCCGTCCTCTCCGAGGAGAGCACCGACAACCACATCCGCCTCGAACGCGACCGGGTGTGGGTCATCGACCCGCTCGACGGCACCCGCGAGTACGGCGAGCCACCGCGGGAGGACTGGGCCGTCCACGTCGCTCTCACCAGCGGCGGGACGCCCATCGCCGGGGCGGTCGCGCTCCCCGCGGCCGGCCTCGTCCTGCACACCGGCACACCACCGGTCCTCCCCGCACCGGTGGGCGGGCCGATCCGGCTCGCGGTCTCCCGCACCCGCCCACCCGCCTGCGTCGACCACCTCCTCACCCAGCTCGACGCGACCCTGGTTCCCATGGGCTCCGCCGGCGCCAAGGCGATGGCCGTCGTCCGCGGCGACGTCGACGTCTACGCCCACTCCGGCGGCCAGTACGAGTGGGACTCCTGCGCACCCGTCGCCGTCGCCGCCGCCGCCGGGCTGCACGTCTCCCGCCTCGACGGCTCGCCCCTGCGCTACAACGAACCCAACCCCTACCTCCCCGACCTGCTAATCTGCCGCCCCGAACTCACCGACACAGTCCTGACCGCGCTGAGAGACTCGTGAGGGGAACCGCGCTGTGAAACTCGCCGGCAGGGTCGTCGTGATCACCGGCTCGGGGGGTGGTCTCGGCGAGGCCTGCGCGCGTCGGTTCACCGCCGAGGGCGCGAAGGTCGTCGTGACGGACGTCGACCCCGCCGGCGTCGAGCGGGTGTCGAGCGCGATCGGTGGTGTCGGCCTGGCGGCCGACATCACGGTCGAGGACAACGTCCGCGCCGTCGCCGACCTCGCTCGCCGTGCCTACGGCGAGATCGACGTCTGGTTCAGCAACGCGGGGGTCGCCGGACCCCGCCAGCCCGGCGACGTCCAGGCGAACCCCCTGTGGGATTCGTCCTGGCAGCTGCACGTGATGTCACACGTGTACGCGGTCCGCGAGGTTCTGCCGGCGATGCTCGAACGGGGCGACGGGTATCTGCTGCAGACGGCGTCGGTCGTCGCGCTGTCGACGCAGGCGGAGAAGGCGGCGTACTCGGTGACGAAACACGCGGCGCTCGCGCTCTCCGAGTGGCTGGCGGCCGCGTACCGCCCGCGCGGCATCAAGGTCTCCTGTTTCTGCCCCGGCGCGATGCTGACACCGATGCTCCTCGCGAACGGCCTGCCCGCCGACCATCCGGTGCTCCGCTCCGCGCCGACACCGGACGCGCAGGCCGACCGGCTCGTGCGGGCGATCGACGAGGAGCGGTTCCTCATCGTCGACTCGGAGCAGGGGCCGGACGCGATGCTGGCCAAGCTGACCGACTACGACCGCTGGATCGACGGCATCGCGCCTCCGTTCGCCTGAGTTCGCCTGAGATCCCGCCCCGCCGCGGCCCCGACACACGCCCCGTCGTGACCCCACCACCCGGCCCAGCCGGCCTTCCCCGGCCGCGCGGTCAGGCGTCCGCGTCCGCCTCGGTGAGGATCGGCGGCCCGGCGTCGATGCGGGCGCGGGCGTCGTCGGGACCGCCGCGCCACCAGCCGAGAGCCTCGACCCACCAGGTCAGCCCGGCATCGGCATAGGGCCGGACGACCGCGGCGCCGCGGTCGGGCGCATCCGCGTCGGTCGCCCCCTCGAGGACGATGTCGAACGGGCGTCCGTGCGTCCCCGCGGACACGCGTAGGGCGTGCACGTACCGGACGATGTCGGCGAGCATCGGCGCGGGCATGGTGGTCGGGCGGCCGTAGTCGGCGTGGACGGGCATCACGCCGTCCCACCGGGCGGCGCGGCGGAACGGCGCGCGCAGCGGCCACCGGCCCGCGCACCACACCGGTGGCCGCGGGCGCTGCACGGGGGTCGGCGCCATCGACACGCCGTCCACGACGACGTGCTCGCCGTGGGCGGTCACCGACTCGCCGCTCCACAGCGCGGCGAGCGCCGCAAGTGACTCGTCCAGCCGGGCCGCCCGCAGCCGCGGGTCGGCGGGCTCCCCGAACGCGGTGTACTCGGACGGCATCGAGCCCAGGCCGGCCCCGAAGACCAGCCGGCCGCCGGAGAGGACGTCCAGGGAGGCGATCTCGCGGGCGAGCTTGCCGACCCGGCGCCGGGGAACCGCGGTCATCAGGATTCCGAGCCGGATCCGCGTGGTCGTCGCGGCGATCGCGGCGGCGACCACGGTCGGGTCCACGACCGGCCAGTCGTGGTGGTACAGGACGTGATCCCATGCGAACGCGCCGTCCCACCCGGCCTGCTCGGCCCGGCCGGCCAGCTCGGTGAGCAGAGCCGGGTCGGCGAAGACGCCGACATTGGGCAGGCCGACGGCGAACCGCGGCGACGTGCCGTCGATCGTCATGATTGGACGCTAGGCGAACGCCGGCACCGCCGGTCACCGGTTCGGGATGGGAAGCTGTGGACCATGAACGTGGGCACGGGGGGCGTGGCGGGCCGCGAGGCCTCGGGCGGTCCGGCGGGCGTGGCCTTCTTCGTCTCCTACACGCGGGCTGACCGCCGCTGGGCGGAGTGGATCGCCTGGGTGCTGGAGGAGAACGGTTACTCGACGCTGCTGCAGGTGTGGGACTTCGGCCCGGGGAGCCGGTTCGTCGAGGAGATGCACCGCGCGGCGGGTGCGGCGGAGCGCACCGTCGCCGTCCTGTCGTCGGAGTATCTCGACTCGCGGTTCGGCGCGGCGGAATGGCAGGCGGCCTGGGCGGACGATCCCGACGGGCGGCTGCGCAAGCTTCTGGCGTTCCGGATCGAGGACTGCCCCCGGCCGGGTCTGCTGGGCCAGCTCGTCAGCGTCGACCTCTTCGGGGTCACCGAGGAGGTCGCGGCCGCCAGGGTGCTCGCCGCGGCCCGCGGCGGCCGGGAGAAGCCCCCGACCCGCCCGGCGTTCCCGGGCTAGGCGCGGGCCGGGAGGTGTCGGGAAGGCGCGGAGAAGAGCCCGCGTAGTCGGATGATCGACAGGGCATGTCGCGTAGGGTCGGTGGGGGCAGAGACTTCCTCCGGCATGTGCACCCGCCGGGCGCGGGTGCCGGAAGGGGACGCCATGTCGGATTCGCTGGACCTGGGCGGGCCACCGCCCTCACCCGTCGGCGCGGCCGCCGCCGGCACCACCAGCGGGGTGCTCGAGCTCGCCCCACCGGCTCCGGTGCCGGTCGTCGCGGACGACCAGGTGGACAGCATGGTCCCGCTCGACGAGAAGACGCGGGCGCAGCTGCGCACGCGGGCCGCGGCCTTCGCCGACGACCTCGCCGCGCAGGACCCGCGCAGTCCGGCGTTCCAGGACAAGATCAACGACATCGTGCGCATGGGCGAACGCGAGATCGTCGCGAGCGCCCGGGTGTCCAGCCGGATGCTCGAGCGACCCGCGGCGGCGCTGCGCGGCACCCGCGGTGGCCGCGGCTCCGGCAGCGGCGGCGACGCCCAGGCCCGGGTGGCCCACACCCTCGTCGAGCTGCGCCAGACGGTGACGGACCTCGACCCGGCCGGGGCCGACCTCAAGGGCACCCGCCGGCTGCTCGGCGTGGTCCCGTTCGGCAACCGGATCTCCCGGTACTTCCAGCGCTACCAGTCGGCGCAGAAGCAGCTCGACGCCATCATCAGGGCGCTCGACTCGGGCCAGGACGAGCTGCGCAAGGACAACGCCGCCATCGAGCAGGAGAAGGCGAACCTGTGGGCGGCGATGGGCAAGCTCACCGAGTACGCGACCCTCGCGAAGGCCCTCGACGGAGCCGTCTCGACGAAGATCGACCACATGCGGGCCACCGACCCGGCGACCGCCGACGGGCTCACCTCCGACGCGCTGTTCCCCATCCGCCAGCGCCAGCAGGACCTGCTCACCCAGCTGGCGGTGAGCGTGCAGGGCTACCTGGCCCTCGACCTCGTCCGCAAGAACAACATCGAGCTGATCAAAGGCGTCGACCGGGCGCAGACGACCACGGTCGCCGCGCTGCGCACCGCGGTGATCGTCGCGCAGGCCCTGGCGAGCCAGAAGCTTGTGCTCGACCAGATCAACGCGCTGAACGCCACGACGAACAGCATGATCATGTCGACGAGCGAGCTGCTGCGCCAGCAGTCCGGCCGCATCCAGGAACAGGCGTCGTCCAGCACGGTGGACGTCGAGACGCTGCAGAAGGCGTTCGACAACGTCTTCGCGACGATGGACGCCATCGACACGTACAAGGTGAAGGCGGTCGAGAGCATGGCGACGACCGTCGCCGCGCTCGAGACCCAGGTGGGGCGGTCGAAGGCGTACCTGGAGCGGTCCCGCGCCGGCGAGAGCTGACCGTGCCCGCGGATGACCCGTCCTGACGCCCGCGCCGCGGCCGGCCCTGGGGCCGGCGCCGCGGCCGGTGGGGAGAGGAGGACGCCGTGATCTTCCGGCGGCGTTCCGACAGTGCCGGGAGCTCGGCGAACGACGATCCCGCCGCGGTGGCCGGCGGTGCCCGGGGGCCGGGCGACGACGTCGTCCGGCCGGTCCGCCAGCTCCAGCGTGAGCTCGCCGAGCTCGTCGCGGGCGCGAACGCGAACGGCGGGAGGCTGCCGCCCGGGGCGGTGCCGACCGTGCGCGACATCGACGACGTCCTGCGCCCGTTGCTGCGCTACATCGAGGTCCAGTCGGCGAGCGAGGAGGAGATGAGGTACCTCACCGCGATCGTGCACGAGTACCTGCCGCAGGCACTCGGGGATTTCGTCGCCCTGCCGGCCCACTACGCCGACCGCCCCGGGGTCACGGGGACCACGCCCGCCGACGACCTGATCCGCCAGCTGCAGCTCCTCGACGAGGGCGCCAACGAGCTGCAGGATCTCGTCTACACCGGGGACGCGGCGAAGCTGGCGATCCAGGCGCGCTTCCTGGACGCCAAGTTCCGGCGCTCCGACCTCGACTCGTGACCGTCACCCTGCCCAGGGGCGGCAACGTGCTGCTGTCCCGGTCCGCGCCGGGCGTGGCGCGGGTGCGCGTCGCGTTCGGCTGGAGCGAGGCGCCCGGCTCGGCCGTCGACGTGGATGGCGTCATCGCCCTCGTCGACGGCGGTGGCGCGTCCACCCGGCTGCTCCTCGCCCACCAGGTGCCGAACCCCGCGGAACGGCTCGGCTCCCTGGCACCGCCCCGCCCGACCAGCGGCGAGGCCGAGGCCGTCGAGGACGTCGTCGTCACCCTGGCCGCGGTGCCCGCCACCGTCAGCCGGCTGCAGTTCGGGGCTGCGATCTACGACTCGGCCGGCCGCGGGCAGACGTTCCGGTCGGTGCCCCGCGGCCACATCCGGGTGCTCGACGACGCCGACGGCCGGGAGATCGTCAGCTACGCCTTCGACGTGGAGACCGGCCTCGAGACCGCCCTGATCTTCGGCGAGCTGTACCGGCACCCGACGGGGTGGAAGTTCCGGGCGGTCGGCCAGGGGTACGCGGGCGGCCTGCCCGGCCTCGCCGGCGCGAACGGAGCTGGCGCGAACAGTGCCGGCGCGAATGCCGCCGTCGCGAACGGAGGCGGTGTGCCGGCGGCGCGGCCCGCCGACGTGGCCCCGTTCCTCACCCGGACCTCTCGGGCCCGGAGCCGCCGCAAGATCGCCGATCACCTGCACCCGGCGCATCTCGCCCACCCGACCGGCCCGTCCACACCTGCTCGGCCGGCACCGACCTCACAGCCGGCACCGACCTCACCGCCGGGGCCGCAGCCACCCGCGCCGGGAGCACGGCCCACTCCGGCGCCGGCTTCACCGCCGCCATTCCCGCCTTCATCGCCACAGCGGCCAGCGTCACCACCGCCTTCGCCGCAGGCACCGCCGCCTTCCCCGGCACCATCGCCGCCTCCGCCACCACCATCTCGACCTCCGGCACCACCGCGGCCGGCACCACCACGGCCGGCCCCGCCGTCATCTCCACCGGCGGCCGGCGGCGCGCGGTCGCCGCTGGACCTCGGCGGGGACGACGAGGACACCGCGCGGCCGGAAACGCCGGCGGCCGGCGTCCCGGAGCGCCGCCCGTCGACCCCGGTCGAGGTCGGTGAGCGGTCCTCCCGCCACCGGCAGCGCAACGAACACGTCAGCGCGCTCGACGACGATCACCCGGCCACCATCTGGACGGCGGAGCAGCGCGGCTCCGGCGCCCTGACCGTGACCCTGCGCTGGGAGACCCTGACGACCCGCACGGGGCTGCCGCGCCCGAGCAACATCTACCTCGGCTGCCTCTGGCAGGCCCTGGACGGCGCCGCCGGCGTCATCCAGCACCTGGGGCACTCCGCCAGCAGCGCCGGGCGCGCGGGCCGGCAGGTGCTGCGCCTGGGCAGCCGCGACGAGCGGGACGGCCAGACGATTTTCGTCGACCTGAGCACCCTCGCCACGTTCAAGCGGTTCTTCGTCTTCGCCTACGGGCTGCACAGCGCTCCGGAGTGGGCGTCGCTGCGGCCGGTGCTCACCGTCGCCGGGCGGTCGGGCGAACAGCTCGCCATCCGCCCCGGCGGGGCTTCGCCGAGTGCCCGAACCTGTGTTGTCGCCTCTTTTCACATGGTGGGCGACGACCTGGTCATCCGGCGGGAGAACGATTTCGTCGAGGGGACCCAGGCCGACGCCGCGGCGCGGTACGGCTGGTCACTGGAATGGAATCCGGACGGCATGACACCGCGCGATACTCCGTAGTGTTCCTTCGTGCCGCCGGGCGGGTCAGACCCCGGCGTCGACCCGGACGGGGAAGGCCATGACCGTCGTCAGGAGCTCGCGCACCTCCTGCGGTACCGGCGCCGGCCCGGTGGCCGGGCGGTGCACCAGCACGGCGTCGCACAGCGCGACACAGGTCTCGCCGTCGAACATCGCGCACACCTGCAGGACGGAGCTGGTGCCGACCCTGCCGACGCCCACGCCGACGCGGTACTCCCCGGGGTAGCGGACCTCGCCCAGATAGTCGATCTCCACGCGGGCCGCGACCACCGGTAGCGGACGGCTCAGCGCCGGCGCCACATGGCTGTCGCCGAGCAGCGCCCGGTTCATCCCGACCCGGGCCTCCTCGAAGAGCGCCGCGATGGCCACGTTGTTCACGTGCCCGAGGCTGTCCATGTCGCCGAAGCGGGGTTGCAGCGTCATGACGAACGGGTAGTTCGCCAGCTGTGTCCTCGCGGGGTCGTGCGTCGCGCCCATGCAGTCCTTCTACCGCGCCGGGCGCGGCCCGGGGGAGCCGGCGTGGCATGCGTCTCCTCCGTCGCCGTCGCCGTCGCCGTCGCCCGTGGCCGCGCCCGGCGCCCTCGCGGTGCCGGGCCGACTGCCGGGCCGGGTCGACTGTGGCGCCGGGCCGGCCCGCGCCGGTCGTCGTACGGATCGTCGTGCCGGCGGTCGCGCCAGTGGCGGGGCCGTGCCGGCGCTGTGCCGGTGATGGGTCGCGCCGGCGCTTAACTTGCCTCCGTCGGGCGGCCTGCCTGTCCCGCTCGCGGCCGGAGGGTGACCGGCAGCGTGGCGTAGCCGTGCAGCACCTGGGTGGGCCGGCGCCGGGCCTGGCCCGCCCGGGCCAGGCCCGGGTACCGCTCGAACAGGGCCCGCAGGCCCACCTCACCCTCCATGCGGGCCAGGGCGGCGCCGACGCAGTAGTGGATGCCGCCGGAGAAGGCCAGGTGCTCGCGCGCATTGGGTCGCGTGACGTCGAGGACATCCGGTTCGGTGAACACCGCCGGATCCCGGTTCACGCCGCCGAGCAGGATGGCGACGAGTCTGCCGGTGGGGATCGCGGTGCCGAGGACGTCGACGTCCTCGTAGGCGACACGGGCGGTCATCTGCACCGGCCCCTCGAAACGCAGGATCTCCTCCACCGCGTTCGGCCACCGGTCGGGCCCGGACCGCAGATACTCCAGCTGGTCGGGATGCTCCATCAGCAACGCCGCGCCGTTGCCCAGCAGGTTGACGGTCGTCTCGAAGCCGGCGGCGAGCAGGAGCTGGGCGGTCGCGATGAGCTCCGTCTCGGTCAGCCGGTCACCGTCGTCGACGAGCCTGACGAGCTGGCTGAGAATGTCCTCGCCGGGATCGCGGCGCAGCCTCTCGAAATGGCCGCGCAGCCAGGTGTTGATGGCCTGCTGCGCCCGTTCCACCCGCCGGAATGTGCCGTAGGGAAGGCCGAAGTCGAGCGTGGCCGCGGCCGCGGTGCCCCAGGCGAGGAACTGCGCGTGCATCGCCGCGGGCACGCCGAGAATCGTGGCGATCACGGTCACCGGTAGCCGGCTCGCGTAGCGGTCGACGAGATCGACGGTGCCCTCGCCGGCCATGGCGTCGAGCAGCGCATCGGCGGCCCGTTCCACCTCCCCGCGTAGCCCGTCGACCGCGCGGGGCGTGAACACCTTCGACACGAGTCGGCGCAGACGGGTGTGGTCCGGTGGGTCGATAGCCAGCAGCGACGGCGGGTCCAGCGGCCCGTTCACCGTCGGGTCGGGGGAGAGCCGGGCCATCAGCCGCAGTGGCGCGGGCAACGCCGACATGTCGAGGACCATGCCGAGCGCGTTGTCGCGCAGGACGGCCGACGCCGCCCGGTGGCTGGCGGTCACCATTGCCAGCCGGCGGTCGACGAACAACCCCTGGGAACGGATTTCGTCGTAGGCCCCGTAGGGATCCGCGAGAAGGGCAGGCTGCGCCATCGCCAGCGTCGCCAGGTCACCCGACCGCCTGGCTTGCCACAACGCCCCTCGGACGACGCCGTGCCGGACCGTCCAGCGCATTCCGGCCCGAAGCGACACCGCTCTCCGAACCGACCTGCTTTCCCTAACCGACATGGCTGGCCGAGCTGACATGGCTGGCCGAGCTGACACAGCTGGCCGAACTGACATGGCTGCCCGCCTCCGCCGTCCTTCCGGTCGTGCTTCCGTGCCCGGGCCACCAGCCGGACCTGTTCCCGGTCGTGCTTCACCGGCGCCCCGCCCGTATCTGGACGGACATCCGGTGACCGTGCCATGGCCATCCTGTGCCGGGTCGACGTCCACGGCCTTGTTCCCGCTCGTCCCAGCGATTCCGTGACGAGCACGGCATCCTGGCCGGTGCGGTCCGCGCGCCGGCAACGCCGCGACAGCTACCAGAGGTTTGTCGCTGTGCGGGAGTAGCGGCGGAGCGGACCGTGCCGCCTCGACGAAACCGTCGAATGAGTGTTTTTCGGCCAGGCACGCCCAGGAACGATGGTCCAGCGTGTGCGTGACCACGTGGCCTGCCCTTTGCTGGCATTACCTGTGTAGTTCCTCTGTGGAGCGCAGATGGAGCAGTGGTTTGTCGCCCGGGGTTCGCGGATGCAGGTCGCTCCGTACTCGTGTTTAACGTCATGTCATCCGGTATGGTGCATAGCTTGATGGACGAGATTTTCGGGGGGTCCATTGCGTACGGGGGGGCTCGGCCATCCGCGCCGGGCGTTAGAGAAGTACTTGATAGGCCTTCTGACCTGCGTGTTTATCGTTCCCGTGGCCGTCGGAACGTCGGCCACGGGCGCGAGGGAAGTGCTGCCGGCCGCGCCGGTGGTTCAGGCCCGGACGGCAGCTTTCGTGGGCGGCGCCCAGGCGGCGGCGAGCCCGATGCCGGAGGCGGTGCCGCTGCCCGGCTCGGCCGGTGCCGCCGACAGCGGAGCGATGGACGCGGTGATCCTGGTCGATGTGTCCCGCTCGCTCGACGAGCCCACGATCGCCCTGGAGGCGCGTGCCGCCGGCGTGATCGCCGCAACCGACCTGTCGACCCGCACCAGGATCGCGGTGACCGCGTTCGCCAGCATGGGGCCGTCCGGGAGTAGCACGGCGAGACCAGCCGCCGAGACCCTCTGCCCGCTCGCCCCGGTAGACGACCCGGACGACCGGGACCGCATCAGCGGCTGCCTTTCCGGGATCATGCGGCGCACCGCCGGCCAGGGCCAGGACACCGACTACGTCGCCGCCCTGAAATCGGGCTTCGACACGCTTCTGTCCGCGCCTGCCACCGGCTTCGGCCCAGCCCGGAAAGTGATTTTCATTCTTACCGACGGCCAGCTCAGCACGGCCGGAACCGACTCGAGCGGGGGCTCGTCCACCGACCGGTCCGAGAGCGGCCAGATCCGTGACGAGATCCTCCCCGCGGCCAGGAAAGCCGGCATCGAGATCTGGCCGTTCGGCTTCGGGCCGAAGCCGAACATCGCCGATCCCACCGGCCACACAGTCGACCTGGCCACGCTGGCACGCGACGCCAGTCCGCCACCCACGCCGTGCCCGGGCTACGATCCGGCTACGGAGCGGGTCGTGCCGCTGGCCACGTCCGCCGATCTGACCGGGCCGCTGCTGACCACGCTCGGCCTGCTGCGCTGCGAGTTCGCCGGCCCGGTGAAGTCGTACGGTCTCGACCTCGGGTCCGAAGTCGGCGTGGTCATACCCGCCGGCGTCGCCGATGCGGCGATCACCGTCCTCAAACCGAGCCAGGGCACCCGGCTCACGTTCCACCCCCCGGGCCCGGGCGGTGTCGGAGACAAGGACGTGCCCCTCCCGCGCGACTTCGACGAGGCGGGCAGCAGCTATGTCCGGCGTGGAGGCTCCGGATGGGTGGAATCCCTGCGGATCGTCAATCCGCCGCCCGGCACCTGGGTCGTGAAGGCCGAACCGGCCCCCGGCGAGCCCGGCGGGGTGATCACGGTCGTCCCGGTCTGGCGGCTGCTCGGGAACCTTGAGATCGATGGGCCGGCGCCGTACCCGGGTACGCAGGCCAGCGCGCACCTGCGCCTGTTCGGCCGGCGGGACGCCTTCGCCGACGCCGCAGGCACGGCCGGCCTGCGGGTCGACGTGACGACACTGCGGCCGGGGCAGAACCCGGCCGACGGGATTCCCGCCGGCACCCTCAGGGACGACGGCGGGAAGCAGGACGTCCCAGGGGCCGAGCGTGGCGGCGGGGCCGGGAACGGGGTCGGAAGCGGGACTGAGAGCGGCCGCGGTGACGGCGTGTTCAGCGGTTCCGTGGCCGTCCCGAAGGACGCCTCCGAACGCGTCATCTTCGTCGCGCGGCTCGGAGGTACGAGTTTCGGGCAGGCGCTCTGCGCCCGCCAGGTATGCGGCGAGTGGACGTTCATGAGTGCCGTCAACGGATCCGCCGGCGGAGTCGGCGCCGCCGGCCCGCATATCCGCATCCGCCCTCCGGTCGGATCCGTTGTCGCGGGCGGCGAGATCAGCGGTGAGATCACCATCCACGCCCTGGGAACCGGCAGGCTGCCGCTGCTCGGCATCGCACTGCTCGACCAGGATCCGGGAGTGACGGTGAGCCCGGCCCGGATTCAGCCGCCGCCGGCCGGCGGCGGCTCCGGTACCGGGACCACCGTGCGCTTCACCCTGCGTGTGGACTCGTCGGCACGGCCGGGGCCGCTGCGCGGCAGCGTCGCGGTGACCAACCTCAATGCCCCGCCGAACATGGGGATGGCCATCGGTGACTTCGACATCACCGTGCGCCCGGCACCGACCGGCGGCACATCCGGATGGGTGCGCCTGATCGTCGCGCTGGTATCAGCTGCCCTGTTCGCCGCCATCGTCTCCGGGGGACTGATGGTGTGGGGCAGCTCCAAGAAACGGAGGAGCATGGGGGGCAGGCCCGACAGGGGCGTCGCGGATCCGCCGGACATACCGAGTGATCAGCCGGTGCCGTCCGGTACCTCCGCGTCGCCCGAGCCGCGGGGGGTGCTCGGCCTGACCGTGTACCTGTACGACCACGGAACGCCCGTCGACTACCTCGACGCGGAGGAGTCGGACGGCGCCCGCCTGGCCCTCCGGCTACCCAAGCCCGATTCGCCGCCCCAGTTGGCGCGACCGGCCGACGGTGCCGAGCCTGACTTCGTCATCCGGCGGGTGGAGGATCCGGAATCGACGGATATCCGGATCCGTCGACCGGGCCAGCGCGAGCTCACCTTCCCGGTGGGGCTCACGGTCCTGCACCGCGCCGAGAACGCCTTCGACCTCGCGGTGATGGACACCTGGGAACCAGCCGAGCCGGACGTCAACCCGGCCGACCGGGTGAACGCGGACAGGCACGCGGTAAGCGGGGACGGCGCACCATCCGCGGCGGTCCAGCCGACGGCTCAAGCTGTTGAGCCGACGGCTCAGGCCGTTGAGCCCGGCACCGGGCCTGCGGCCGCGGTGGATGGGGAACCGGATCCCGCCACGGAACCGGTGGCCCCGCCGCCGGGCGGATCGCGGGTCGGGGGGAGGTGAACCGGGCATGACGCTGAAAGTTTTCATCAGCTATGCCCGGAAGAACGACCGGCGCAAGCACATTACAATCTTCCGGCAGGATCTGCAGAACGAGCTCGAGCAGCAGATAGGTGGGGAGCCGGTCGAGGTTTTTCTCGACCGGGATCTCACACCGGGGGCCGACTGGAAGTCGGACATCGAGAACGAGCTCAACACGTGCGATTTCTTCATCCCAATCTGCACCGAGAGCTATTTCCAGTCCGCGGCCTGCGCCGAGGAGTGGGGACTGTTCCGTCGCCGTCTGTTCGAGGCGGTGAGGTACGGCGACAAGCGGCCGTCCCGGATCATCCCCATCTGGTGGAAGCGGATGAGCTATATACCGCCGATCGTCAAGGCTTACCAGCTCACGATCGACGGCAACCCGCACACCACGAAGAGGGGCCTCTTTGATGACCTGATCGAGAATCGGGATTTCGGAGCGTACCCGATGGCCGTCCAGCATCTCGCCGAGCAGATCAAGAAGGTTCACAAGGCAAAAGCCTCGAGGGACTGGCGGCCGCGAAGCCCGCAGCTGAGGATGGACGGGCGGAACTTTGCGTTCGAGCCGGGCCAGTTCGGCAGGGACGACGTCCTGAAGTGCCATCTGGTATATGCGGTGGCCAAGAAAGAACAGCTGAACGGACGGCCGGTCCCGGATGAGGGCGCGTATCATGAGTCCGTCGACGAGTGGGACCCGTTCCGCAGGCGTGCGGCCTCCTCGGGGCATCCGATGACCCACTGGGACGCGATGACGAGCTACCCGGCGCTCGGTCTGAGCTGGGCACTTCACATGCTGAACGTAGAGGTGATCGGCGAGCCGCTACCCGCCTTCGAGGAATGGAGTGCCGCGACAGTGAGATCGATCAGGCGAAAGGGGACGCCGATGATCGCTTTGTTCGACCGCACGGATCCTATCGGGGCTCGAATCTGGATGATATCTACAATTCAGCCGACGCAGGCTCGAAAAAGGGTCGTGATTTCTCCGCTGCCCGAAGCTGCCGCCGGGACCGAGAGCACCACGGGCGCCGTGGGCGTGCAGAGTGCCGCAAGTGCTGCGAGCGCCGTGGATTCCGTGGATTCCGTGGGTGCCGCCGGAGCCGCCCGCAGCGACCCTCGCTACATATTCGAGTGCGTGCGGGCGACGACTGAGATCGTCGCCGCTGTCCGGCGCAGTGTGGAGCACCACTGGCCCGACGGGTCGGGCGGCGACGGCGGGCCGCTGGTGACCAACCCCTACGATCTGGGCACCTGAGATGCCCGGCACGGTGGTCACCTTCTACTCGTACAAGGGTGGCGTCGGGCGTTCTCTCGCACTCGCCTGGGTAGCCTGGATCCTCGCCTCGGCCGGAAAAAAGGTCCTCGTCGTCGACTGGGATCTGGAGGCCCCCGGCCTGGAGAACTACTTCTGGCCGGCCGCGGCCGTCAAGGGGATGCGGACCAGGGCCGGTCTCGTGGATCTCGTCATCGACTACCGCGACCGCCTCGACGCGGACGCACTGGCACGGTACCTGGAACGTCATTCATGGCAGCCGCTCGCCGCCCACCCGGACTGGTCCGGGGAGGACTGGGCGGACCCGTCGACCGCCGAGCAGGCGCGTGCGGAGCTGGCCGATCCCGACCTGCGGGAGTGGGTCCGGGAGCGGATCACCAGGGTGGATCTGGATGCGGCCCGCGCCGAGCTCACCAGGGATTCGTCCGGCGGCGAGGCTGATTCCGACCCTATGAAGCAGCGGTTGAGGGACTGCACCAGCTGGGCCTCGTTCGTCGAGGAGCTGGACATCGACGACGTTTTCCAGCCCGGTGGCTCGGTCGACCTCATGCGATCCGGCCGCCTCGACGCTGAATACGCCGCAAAGCTGGCGCTCCTGGACTGGAACGAGCTGTACACGAAGTTCGCCGGGCACCGCTTCTTCCGGACCCTCAAGTCCAGATGGGCGGACTACTACGATTTCGTCCTGGTGGATTCGCGGACGGGCATGGGGGATGTGTCGGCCACCTGCACGCAGGTTCTCCCCGATGTCATGGTCGCCTGTTTCGGTATGAACGAGCAGGGCATCCTCAACACCGCACGGGTCGCCGCCCAGGCCCGTGCGGCAGGCGCCCGTGAGCGGCGTGAACTGAGAATCCTGCCGTTGCCGTCACGGATCGAGACCTCCGCGCGGGCGGCGGCGGGAAAGGCAAAGGACCGCTACCAGCGGGTGTTCGAACTGCCGTGGGAGGAGTTCGAGGAGGTCTCCACGACGCTGCCGCGTCAGCCGTTGATAGGGCCCAGAATCCTGGGCGGCACGCAGAAGTACTGGGAGCAGGTGGCGTTGCCGCACACCCCGCGGTACGCGTTCCAGGAGGGTCCGCCGCACGGAATCGACCGGGATCGTCTGCAGCGGGCCTGCGAATTTCTCGCCCAGAACATCGGGCGGGATGACACAATCCGCCTGAACCCGCCGTCGCGGACGGCATGGGCGAAAATGGTGGCGGGCTTCGACCGTCCCGCGCGCAAGCTGCAGTACGACGAGTTCGTGATCAGCTACGCCGAAGGCGGCCGGGATCCGCTCTGGGCGGCCTGGGTGTACGAACAGCTGTGCCGGATTTCCGCGCGGGTACGGCAGCACAACGCGAGCCGGGACGGGACGGGCTTCCTCGACGACCGGCTCCGGGACGCCGGCGGCGATCCGGGCACGGACATCGACGGCGGGAAACTCTGTGTGCTGATCCTGCTCAGCCCCAGATATGTCGAATCCGACTTCGGCCGGGCCACCTGGCGGTGGGCCGCCAGCCGCTACACCAGGGCGGACCCGGCCGACCGTGGCTCCAGCCGATGGAGCCTCCTGCCCGTTCTCATCTCCTCCCACGCCCCGGAGACGGCACCGTTCGCCGAGATCCAACCGGTGAGCCTGGTCAAACTCGACGAGGAGACAGCCAGAACGACGCTGCTGGCGGAGCTGGCCGACACGTGGGACGAGCGCGAGTCCGCGGTCCTGACGCCTGTGGAGTTTCCCGGGAGCCCGGAGGATCTCGTCCGCCGTTACCAGGAGCGGGCTGACGAGCTCGAAAGGGCGAACGCCGTGACGGCGGAACGGGTGGCGACCCTGCGCCAGCTCGCCCAGGAGAAGCTGGAGCATCACGGTACGACCTCGACCTCCCAGGCCGTCCAGCACCTGAGGGAGGCGAACCGGCTCGCCCGCGACAGGCGGGACAGCCTCGTGGCCGCTCTCACCGGGTTCGAGCTCGCCTACGCCGAGTTTTCGGAAGAGCAACTACCACAGCGGCGGCGTACCGGCCGGCCCCGACAGACCGCCGTGCGCGCGGTCGAGGAGACCATGCGGCTGGTGGACTCCGACACCATCGCAGATCTCTCCGACGCCACCGACATCCGCGGCGCCATTGACCCCAACAATTCCCGCGGCGGAATCCACGCCAGGAGCACCCTGACGTCGTCCAGGCTCTACCGCAATGATCTGCGCCCCCTTCGCCGGGCCATAGACGAGGTGGACCGGCTTGGGCTGATCGAACCCCTGTCCCCGGACGGGCAGCGGCTGCGGCTGGCGAAGGCGGTCGTGCTCCGTCTCCTCGACGACGTCCAGGAGGCACGGCCACTCCTGGTCGAGGTCCATCAGAACGCCGGCCGGGACCGCGCTCTCCGGGCCCGGTGCGACCTGGAGATCGGGATGGGGTCGTTCGCACGCGGCAGAACGTTCTGGGACGACGCGTACCGCAAACTGCTGCGGCTGGTCCAGCAGCCAGATGTCGAAGCCCGGATCAGGTTCCTGGCGCTTTCCACCCTAGGTGCGATGGCGAAGCCCGAAGAGGCCAGGGGGCATTTCGAGCGGGCGCTCGAGGCGGTAGCCGGGGAACGTCACCTCGCCGGACTCCGGATCGCCGCCCTCGTGAATCTCGGCCGGAACGCGGCTGCCCGCGGCCTGCATCCCACGGAGGAGGGCGGACCGCTGAAGCACTTCGAGGAGGCGGTCGACGCGGCCAGGGGCGAGTGGCCACTGGTCTCGCTTCCGCTCGCCGAGGCGTACTGGCAGACCAGCCGGCCGGTGAAATCACCTCATACGTCGAAGGAAATTCTGGCCCGTCTGCTGCGAGCGATCTGGATCTACACTGTACTCGGCCTGCAGGCCGAGGTCCATGAATGCCGAAAGATCATCGGGACTCGCGCGGCGAAGGACATGGGCTGGGATTCCTTCAAGGAAATCAACGACGGCGAACCGACCTCCACGTTCACCCCCGCGAAGATTAGCGACTTCGACGTGATCATGGCGATCCTCGACGTCCGAGTGCCCGACACCACCGCGCTCCGCTGACCCTCCGCCCCGAGCGGGCGCGGACCGGAACAGCGCATAGATACGGTGTCGCCCGGCACCATCGACACCCCATGGTGGCCGCGGAGGACGCTGCCGACGCCAAGACGGACGCGCTGGTCGAACGCACGCCACTCGGCCGCAGGGGCCGGCCGCAGGGGCCGGCCGCAGGGGCCGGCCGCAGGGGCCGGCCGGAGGAGGTGGCCGCGGTGGTGGCGCTCCTGCTCTCGGACGAGGCCAGCTTCGTCAACGGGACCGACGTCCTGATCGACGGCGGGGTGCACGCCTCGTTCGACAGCGGGTCGTTCCTGCTGTTCGGACAGTGACCGAGGCGACCGCGGAGCTGGAAGTGGAGCAGAATCACGACGCACCACGGACGAGAGGGTGGCGATGAAGGCGGTTCGGGGACATGAGGGACGCCCGGTGGTCATCGACGTCGCCGAGCCGCCCGGCTGGGACGAGGGCGAGCTGCTGAACATGGCCGTGGCCGGGATCTGCGCCTCGGACCTCAACTACCTGCGGCTCGGCACCCGGTTCATCCTCGGCCACGAGCTCGCCGGGCGGAAGGCGGACGGGACGCCCGTCCTGGTGGAGGGGCAGTTCGGGTGCGGGAGGTGCGACTTCTGCCGGGAGGGCCGGAACAACCTCTGCGACCAGTCCACCAGGAAGGCTCTCGGCATCATGCAGAACGGCGGCATGGTGGAGCAGTTCCGGGTGCCAGCCCACAAGGTCCTCGAGATACCGGCCGGGCTTGACGTCTCGAACGCCTCGCTGGCCGAGCCCGCCGCGGTCGCCTGGCACGGCGCCCGCGTCGGCGGGACCGCGCCGGGCCGGACCGTCGTCGTCGTCGGCGGCGGTTCGATCGGCCAGCTGGCCGCCGTCGCGGCCCAGACCCAGGGCGCTGCCGAGGTCGTCATGGAAGCCCGCTACCCCCACCAGCACGCGATCCGCGAGCGGATGGGCGTCGGGGAGCCCAGGGCGGGCGAGCGCTACGACGTGGTGATCGAGGCCGCGGGGTCACCCAGCTCCCTGCGGCGCAGCGTCGAGCTGGTGAAGCCAGGCGGCACCGTCTCGCTCCTGGGCGTCCACCAGGGCGGTGTCGACGTGCCGTACTCGTCGTTGTTGACCAAGGAGGTCACGCTGGTCGCGTCGATGGGGTACTGCGGGCATGCCGGCCGGCGGGAGATGCTTCAGGCCGCCGAGATGCTCGCGGCGCGCCCTGAGATCCCGGACTCGCTCATCACCCATCGCTTCCCGCTCGAGGACGCGGCCGAGGCCTTCCGGGTGGCGGGCGACCGCGAGTCGGGCGCGGTCAAGGTCGTCGTCGAGGTTGGCTGAGCTGGTCCAGGCCGGCCGTGGTAGCGGCTGGGGCTCCGTCCACCACTGCTTCTACCGCGGAACCGTAAGGGCGGCATCCATGCGTTGAATCCCTTGACACCGCCCGGCATGCCAAGCCTTTCGAACACCTTCTGAAATGCGTGAACGGATGAATCCGGCTGGCCGGCGCCTGTTGGGCACCGGAGCCGGGCTCCGGCGTGCTGCCGGTCGTCGGGGGTGATGGGAGTGGCGACTGGCCGCGATGATAAGGAGTTAGCGTCCTCCCAGGTAGGGACAGCCATGGTCGCGTACGACCGGGGTGGCTGACTCGTGAGAAGTGCCGGCGGTCCGGCCCACATAGTGCGCAACCGGGCGCAACGGATCCACCAAATGAAAAAGCCCCTGCGAATCGGCAACCCTTCACAGTCGCGGAACGACTTTCCATGGGGAGGGGCCCGATTCGACGAAGAGGTCACATGTCCTTGAAACGAGCAGTCCGGAGCGCGGCGCTGGTGGCGGTGGCCACCGCCACGTTCGCCGGCTGCGTACCGGTCAGCCCGGGCGGCGGAGGCGGCGCCGTCCCGACCGCCTCGCCGTCCGTCCCCCCGACCGCACCCTCGTCGCCGTCCGGCACTCCGGCGGGCACTCCGACCGTCTCGCCGTCGGTCCAGCCGACCGTGCCGTCGTCGCCGACCAACACCCCGGTGGGCACCCCGACGCCTTCGCAGACCACGTCCCCGTCCGGACCGACGTCCGGTGACTGCGGGCGGACGTCGGGAGCCTCGCCGGCGACGAGGATCACCGAGGTCAGCCTGGGGTCGCCGGCGGTCAGCTTCGCGCCGCAGGGCGACACCGACCCCCTGCCGACCGCGATCGCCGCCGCGCCGGGCGGCGGGTCGTGGCTGGCCTGGCTGGGCACCGACTCCAAGGTGCGCCTCGGCAAGCTGGACTGCGGTGACCAGCTGGTCGGTACTCCCACATCCCTCGACGCGGTCGACCTGCAGGACGTCAAGGCCGATGCGGACGGTGTCGTGGTCCTGCTGACCCGTCCCGGCCCGCAGGGCAGCGGGACGCTGTGCGGCGGGACGTCCAGCCCGACCAGGACCATGTGGATGGTCCGCCTCGACAACACCGGCAGACAGCTGTGGGAGCGTCAGGTCACCAACCTGAGCAGCAGCCGCGGCGGCTACGACCCCGGGGCTCTGTTCGTCTGGTGGTACAACCACCACGGCACCCTGGCCTACGACGGCACCAACTACGCCGCCTACTTCGAGGCGGCGATCACCGTGGCCAACGGCGGCTGCGTCGACATCCACGAGGGCGACCGGATGCAGGTGGTCAACGCCGCCACCGGCGCGCTGGTCTCCGGGCACGACAGCTTCGACTGGGGCTGCAGCCACGCCTGGGACTCCCACATCATCTGGGACGCCCGCACCGGCCACTTCGCGATGGTCTGCGCCACGGACAACAACTGCCGCATCGCCCGCCCCGGCACCGGCCAGACCGTCGTGCCCGGGGTCTGCGACGGAACCCTGTTCGGCGGCAACATCGTGCTGGCCGGCACCCCGGGCTACTGGACCGCGTGGAGCAACGGCAACCAGGTACGGCTGGAGCACTTCTCCACGGGCGCGTCCGACCGGACGGTCCTCACCGCCGACCGGACCCAACACTCGCACCTGGTCGGCTACGGCGCCGGCAGGATGCTCCTGACCTGGAAGTCCGGAACCTCGACCACCGCCCAGGCGTACGACACCACCAGTGGCGGCACCGTGGGCGGCCAGTTCACGATCGCCGTGCCGGACCACACCTACGTCGAGGCCAAGGCCTACCCCGACGGCAGCGTCGCCTTCCCCGCCGCCGGCACTTCCAGCACGTCCATCCGGGTCGTTCGGGTAATGCCGCTCACCTGACACCACAGGCGAGGGGCGGGCGGGCGCGGCGACCTCGTCGCGCCCGCCCTGCGCCTCGGGCGGATCCGGTCGGGTGGTGCCGCGGGCGGTGCGGCCGGCCGGCCGTCCGGTGCCGGTGCGTGCACGGACACCTACCAAGAGGCGCAGTGTTCGTGGCAGAATGCCTACCGTGCACGGACAGGACGGTGCGGCACCCGTGACGCGCCGGCCGTCAGCGGCCGGCACCGGCGGCGGCGCACCTACCCCTGCCCGCACGCCGGCCGCGGCCCGGCAGCCGCTTTCGCGGCGAGAGGTCGTCGAGCTGCACGGCCGTCTGGTCGCCGGGGATCCCACGGCGCTCGCCGTCGTCCACGAGCGGTACGCCCGCTACCTGCTTGCCGTCGCCACGCGGGTGACCGGTGACGCCGACGCGGCCCGGGACGTCCTCCAGGAGGTGCTGGTCGCGTTCTGGCAGCATCCGCTCCGGTTCGACCCGGACCGCGGGGAGCTGCGCACCTGGCTCGCGGTACTCGCCCATCGGCGCGCCGTCGACTGGGTCCGCCGGGAGATCGCCCGGCGCCCTACCGACCTGGTCGCGCGGGCCCTCGCCGAGCAGTCGGACGGCCCGGCGGCCGACCGCGACTTCCTCGCGAGGGAGGACGCCGACGCCGTGCGGGCCGCCGTCGCCGCGTTACCCGTGAAGCTGCGCGAGGTGGTGGAGTTGGCCTACTACAGGGAGTTGACCTACCGTGAGGTGGCCATTCGGCTCGCCATCCCGGAGGGGACGGCGAAGTCGCGCATGCGAGCGGCCCTGTCAGCCCTCGCGCTGGCCCTCACCCGCCTGGGAGCCGCCCCGTGACGGTCGACCCAACGGCCGCGCCCACACCGGAACACTGTGTGACGGCGCTGCTGGACGCGTACGTGGTGGGTGAGTGCACGGCCGCCGCGGCGGCCGCCATCGAGACCCATCTCGGCCGGTGCGTGAGCTGTTCCGTCGACGCGGCACAGCTCGCCCTCACCGTCCCGCCGCCGGCCTGGTCCGCCGCCGGGCCCCCCGACGCGCCAGCCGCCGACGTCGACATGGACCTCACGCCCGGCCGACCCGGGTCGCTCGACGCCGTCCTCGCCGCGGCGCTCGCCGCCCGGCCCGCCGCGCCCGGCACGGTCGTCGCGGGCCTGACGGCAGCGGCACAGGCCGGCCCCGCCCGGCCGCGCGGACCGCGGACCCCGACCCACGGGAGCCGGGCTGCCGCGCTCGACAGGCTGCTGGCCGAGCTCACCCCGGCGCACTGGGGGCGCCCGGCCGCGGCCGGCTGGTCGGTGCGTGAGCTCGTGCTGCACCTGTACGCCGTCGACGGCCTGTTGCTGGCCGCCCTCGATGGCGCCGGCAGCGACGCCGGCACCGGCGGCGACGTGCCCGGCGACCTGGGACGGCCGGACGAGGATCCGGTGGCGCGCACCGAGGCCGTCCTGGCGGCCACCCGGGAGTGGTCGGTCGAGCAGGTTCGGTTGCGCTGGTTCGAACGCGCGGGGTCGGTGTGCGCGGCCGTGGCCGACGCGACCCGGGCCTCGGGGCCGTCAGCCGTGACGGCGGGCGGCTGGACGACCACCCCGGCGGACCACCTGACCGCCCGGGCGTTCGAGACGTGGATCCACACCCGGGACATCGCCGCGGCCGCGGGTCTGGCCGTACCGGATCCGGGCGGGGACGAACTGCACACCATGGCTGATCTCGCGCTGCGCCTGCTGGCCGACCCGTGGACGGCGGCCGTGGAGACGGCCGGGCCGGCCGCGCTCACCGTGACGTTGACCGGGCCGGGCGGCGGTACCTGGTCGCTGGACCCCTCCGGTGTGCACGAGTGGGAGAACGGCGCCGGCCTGGTGGAACCTGGCCCCGCCGCGGGTCTGGCGCTCACGACCGGCCCGGCGTCGGGCCCGCTGACCACCGGGGCTGTGACCACGGGGATCGTTCCGTTCTGTCTGCTGGCCGGCGATCGCGCGACGGTGGACGCGGTGGCCACGAGGATGGAGGGCGACGAGCGGCTCGCCGTCGAGCTCCTCACTCTCGCTCCCAGCCTGGCCGGCCCCTGAAAGGGAGTCTTTCGGGCTGAGGCCGGAGCGAGACGGCGCGAACGCCATGCCCGCCGTCTCCTCCGCGCTCGCCACGAGGCCGGCCGCGGTGAGCGGACCACCTGAAGGATGGCGACCAACCCGTCGCGCTGCGGCGGGATTCAGTAGGGCGAGCCCGCGGTCAGCGAAGATCCCGTGCGCTCGCCTGCGCGCAGACCGCGACGACGTCGTCGAAGCATTCCAGCAGGGACGGCCGTTCCTCGGTGAGGTAGATGTGGGCGGCCGTGCTGAACCAGCCGAGCGCCATTTTTGTGAGAGCGCGGATTTCGAGTGCCGGGATGGTGTCGCCACATCTGCTCTCCAGGACCGCGGCCAGACTCGTCTCGAATGCCCGACTGCCCGTCGAGAACTGCTCCGCGGCGAGCTGTGGCTCTGTCGCGACCACGGCGCGGATCTGCTCGATCAGCCGCTGTTCGTAACCCTGCTCGGCGAGTTCCCGGAGCAGGAGGTGCAGGCTTGTCAGGGGCGCTTCATCGGCCGGTCTTTCGCGCAGGCGTTGGGTCGCGGTTTCGCGCCGTACGATGAGGTGGTCGAAGAGAACGGCCTCTTTCGTCGGGAAATGATGAAAGACGGTGCGGCGGCCGACGCGTGCTGCCGACGCGATCTGGTCGATCGTCGTCTCTGTATATCCCTGTGCTTGGAACAGGCGGAGGGCCTCGTCGGCGATGCGCACGCGCTTCGCGTTCGGATCGCGCTCGCGGGTCGGTGTTTCCGGCACGCATCAGGATTCTAGCCCCTTGACCCGGCGGGTGATGGCGGTCGCCCTGCGACCGCGGACGCCCCGCCCTCGGGTGGCGTGGCGCCTGCCGACGCCCTCGACCTTGACCACCCCTAGCTGTTGCACTAGTGTCATAGCTGGAAAGTTCGCAGGTAGCAGGGCTGAACTACAAGATCGAACCAGGTTGGGGCTCGGGGCTCGGGTGGAGGCACGAGTCCTCCCTGCGGCGACACGGGCCGTGGCACGGCACGCAGACATGTGGAGCCAGTATGCGTCCAGACGGACAAGGTGATCCCGCCTTACCCCCGGATCACCACTGCTCTCAGGTTCATGGAAGGCCGCGGGTGATCCGGCGCGGGTCGGGCGGAGAACCCGGGCCACCTGGCGCGCTCGAGACCATCCGCCGGAGAACACCGAAAACCGCCGGTGCAGGCCGACCGGCACGGAATCCAGACATTCTCGCGTGGTCGCGTGGTCGCGTGGTCGCGCGGACGGAGACCGGGACCGGCTCCAGGCCGCACCTGAATCGGCTCAGGCTCCACATCGGCCGCCTTGACCCCGGCCCCTTTTTTGGCTGCCCCCTCTCGGGCTGCCTTCTCTCGCTGCCGCCCGAATTTACCCATCCCGGCTTCAGCCCTGCCAAATTTCAGCTGCCTTCCGCCATCCGGCGACGGCAAGAGAGCGCGGGAAGGTGTCGCTTTCCGTGGCGCTCCTGGGCACTTGCGTCGCCCCGATCCGGGGATTTCGAACTTCGGCCTCGACAGAGGAGCTCCAGTGATCATCATACCGTTCAATGGAAAGAGCCCGAAGGTGGCGGCGTCCGCGCTCGTCGCCGACAACGTCACCCTCATCGGCGACGTCGAGATCGGCGAGGAGTGCTCGATCTGGCCCGGTGTGGTCATCCGGTCGGACACCACCCCGATCAGGATCGGCAACAACGTCCACATCGAGGAGAACTCGGTGCTGCACACCAGCACGCACATCGAGGACAACGTGATGATCGGGCACAACTGCACGATCGAGGCCTTCGTCGGCCACGACTGCATGATCGGGAACACGGCGGCGCTGATGCCGCTGTCGCGGGTAGGCGCCCACTGTGCCATCGCCGCCGGGTCCGTCGTGCTGGAGCAGGTGGAGATCCCCGAGTACTGCTTCGCGGTGGGTGCTCCCGCGAAGGTTCACTCGAAGATCGACCCGGGCAACCCCAAGCACGCGATGCGGCTTGCCTCCACCTACCTGCCCACGATGCGCAAGGTCGCCGACGAGTACCGCCGCCAGGGCATCTGGAGCCGGGCATGAGCAAGCCGGACGGGCCGCTGACAGGCATACGTGTCATCGACTGGACGATCTGGCAGCACGGCCCGGTGGCCGGCGCCATGCTCGGCGATCTCGGCGCGGACGTCATCAAGATCGAGGAGCGGCTCGGTGGCGACTCCGGCCGGGCCCAGTACGCCTTCCCCGACACCGGCACCTCTCCGTACTTCGAGGTCAACAACCGCAACAAGCGCAGCCTCGCCGTCGACCTGAAACGACCCGAGGGGGTGGCGCTGGTACGCCAGCTGGTCGCCCGTTCCGACGTGTTCATCCAGAACTTCCGGCCCACCGTCGCGGAGAAGCTGGGGCTGGACTACGAGACGCTGCGCGCCGACAACCCGATGCTCGTCTACGGCGCCGGCAGCGCCTACGGGCCCAACGGCCCCGAGCGAACCGCCCGCGCCTACGACCTGCTCGGCCAGGCCCGCTCCGGTCTGATGCTCAGACCCGGCTCCGACCAGGTCAACGTCGCAGACAGCGGCCTCGCCGACCAGATGGGCGCCATCATGCTCGCCTACGGCGTGCTCGCAGCCCTCCTCGCGCGGGAACGGCACGGGGTGGGCCAGCGGGTCGACACCTCCCTGTTCGGCAGCATGCTCGCCCTGCGCGGCCTCGCACTCGCCCTCGAGCTCATGACCCAGGACGGACGTGTCGCCACCTCGACGTTCCGCAAGCACCTGGGCGACGAGCCACCTTCACGGGAGAACCCGGGCAACCCGCTGTGGAACTACTACCAGTGCGCGGACGGCAAGTTGATCGCCATGGCCATGGTCCAGTCCGACCCGCACTGGGCGACCCTCCTCCACGCGCTCGGTGACCCCGAGCCGCTTGCCAGCGACCCCAGGTTCACCGACCACATCAGCCGCTGCCAGAACGGCCGCGCCTGTGTCGCCCTCCTCGACGAGCTCTTCGCGAAGGAACCCCGCGAGACCTGGCTGCGCCGGCTGCTCGCCACCGGCGACATGCCGATCACCGCGGTGAACACCACCGCCGACATCGTGAACGACCCCCAGGCGATCGCCAACAACTACATCGTCTCATTCGACCACCCCGCGATGGGAAAGACCCGGGTCCCCGGTTTCCCGGTCGCCCTCTCCGAAACACCGGCGCGCATCCAGCGTCAGGCGCCCGAGTTCGGCGAGCACACCGAGGAAATCCTGATCAACGTGCTCGGCCTGACCTGGGACGACATCTCCGACCTGCGCGAACAGGAAATCCTCTAGTGGCAGGCCCGGTGACGGAATTCAGGGCGGGTACCCGCCTCCACAGCGTCACCTGCACGACCGAGGTGATCGTGACCAAGGGAGGAAACGGCGTTCTCACCTGTGGGGGGAAACCCATGACCGCAGAGGACGTCCACGCCAACGGCGCCCGGCCGGGCCAGCCGGAGGAGGATCGCACTCTTCTCGGCAAGCGGTACCGGGCCCCGGGGGGAACCTTCGAGGCCCTCTGCGTCCGGCAGGGCGCCGGGGTGCTGGAACTCGACGGCGTGCCCCTGGAACTGGTCAAACCCAAAATCCTTCCGGCCTCGGACTGACTGCGACCGGCAGGTGGCCGCCTTCTGGCTACCAGCCGGCCTTCCGTCCGAACACCTCATGTCACTGCCGTTCGCCCGGACCCGCGCTCGCCCAGGTCTTTTGGTTCCGTCCCTTTTCATCTGTCTCGAACGTTGACAAGAGGTCCGTTGTGATCCCCAAAGTACGATTACTCGTCACCGCTGCCGTCTGTTGCGCAACGCTCGCCCTGGGCGCCTGCGGGGGAGGCGGCGACACCGGCCCGTCCTCGGGTGCCTCCGGCGAACCGGTTGCCGGTGGCGAGGGAAGAATTCTCACCCTCAGCGATCCGCGCAGTCTCGACCCGGCGGCTCTCGGCAACGCCTACGCAACCACCGGTGTCGTGGGCAACGCGCTGTACGGGACGCTGATGACCGACCCGGGCGGCAAAATACGGTACTCGATGGCCGAGTCCTTCCAGACCACCGACGCCGGGGCGACATTCGAGCTGAAACTGCGGTCGGGTCTGGTGTTCTCCGACGGAACCCCACTGGACGCCGAAGCCGTGAAGTTCAACTGGGACAGGCTCAAGAACCCGGCCACCGCCGCCATCTCCCGGTCGGAGGCGTCGATGATCGCCTCATCCGACGTGGTCGACGACACCACCTTGAAGATCACCATGGCCACACCGGTGCCGAAGTACGCCCAAGCCGTCCTCACCTCGTCCATGAACTGGATCGCCTCGCCGACCGCCCTGGAGAAGGGGCCGCAGGCCTTCGACGCGAACCCGATCGGCGCCGGGCCGTTCACCCTGCGGAGCTGGACACGCCAGGCCGCCATGGAACTGGTCAAGAACCCCCGCTACTGGGACGCCCCCAAGCCCTACCTCGACCGCCTCACCCTCCGCGCGGCCCTCGACAGCAGCCAGCGCTACAACACGGTGCTCACCGGGGGCGCGGACGCGGCCGTCGAGTCGAGCTGGGTCAACCTCGACAAAGCCGAGCAGGCCGGCCTGCCGACGAACCTCGTACCGACCGGCGGCGGCATCTTCATGGGGCTGAACACACGCAGGGCACCCTTCGACGACGTCCGCGCCCGCCAGGCCCTCGCCGCGGCAATCGACAGGGACGCACTCAACCAGGCTGTCTACAGCGGGACCGGTGAGCCCGTCGACACCCTGTTCAGCAAGGACTCTCCCTACTACTCGGACACGCCGCTGGCGACAACGGACCGCGCACGGGCGCAACGGCTCCTCGACGAGCTGGCCGCCGACGGCAAACCGCTGTCCTTCGTCTTCTCCAGCGTCCCCACGACGGACGGCAAGGCGATCGCGGAGAACATCCAGGCCCAGCTCAGCAGCTTCAAGAACGTCACCGTCAAGATCAGGACCATCGAGGTCACGGAGCTGGCCGCGCTGCGCACCACCCACGACTTCGACGTGCTCGTCTCGTCGGCCTTCTTCCAGGACCCCGAACCGCGGCTGTGGACGACCTTCCACGGGAGCTCGGCTGCGAACCTGCCCGGCATCGACGACCCGGCACTCAACGAAAGCCTCGCGACCGCGCGCACCGCGACATCGGAGGCCGAACGCAAATCCGCCTACGCCACTCTGCAGGAACGGCTGGCCGAGCTGACTCCGGTGGTCTTCCTCTCGCAGGCGGCACCCAGCGCCTTCTCGAGCAAGAACGTCGGCGGACTCGTACAGTACGGCCTCGGTTCACTTCAGCCCGAGGAACTCTGGATCCAGCACTAACAGAGCCTCCCGTGATGGCCGTCCGCGGAGTTGTCCCTTTCGCCGGGCGGCTTTACCGGCCAAGCGGGTGATTCGTCGTCTTTCAGGGCAGATATGGACAGCCGACTGCTCTCGTGGAGCCGTTTCGATGACTGGCTGTGGTCGATGTAACGCCCATGGCACGGTCGTTGGACGGCCTTCCGGTTTCCCGACAGCCGGTTGCTGGATTCCGTTGGCCAACATCATGATGGGTGGGATGCTGTGCTGCCTGAGCGGGAGGTCCGCTACCTGCGCCTCCTCGTTGCCTTGCTTCGCAAGCTACTCGTCGACCGGTTGGTCGCTGTCTACCTGTTCGGCTCGGGGTCCTACGGCGACTACGACCCGGGGCCCAGCGACCTTGACGTTCAGGCAGTCATCGATGGCACCCTCGAACCGGCCCAGCGGGCGCGGCTCATCGAGGAGCTCGACCATACGGCGCTGCCGTGCCCGGCCCGCCGCCTCGAGTTCGTGTGCTACGACGTCCGGGATGTCGCACCACCGGATCGCCATCCTCGTTTCCAGCTCAACCTCAATACGGGTTCTGACATCGCTCGCCACGTTTCGACCGACCCGTCTACCGAGTCGAGCCACTGGTTCCTGCTCGACCTGGCGATTGGTCGAGACCTCGGTCGGGCCCTGTACGGACCGTCGCCGGCGGACCTGCTGACAGGGATCCCTCGAACCTGGCAGCTATCCGCAATCCTCGACTCTCTGTCGTGGCACGATGCCAGTGAGCCGGCGACTCCCAACCGTGTTCTCAATGCGTGTCGGAGCTGGCGGTATGCCGAAACCGAAATCTGGGGCTCAAAGCGGCAGGGAGCCCGCTGGGTCACCGCTCACCATCCGGATCTCACCGTGGTATCCGAGGCCCTGTCGAGTCGCCGCAACTACGGTGCCGTCAATTCTCGTGCCGCCGATGAGCTCGACATGCGAACGCGCGCTGCCGTCACCGCCGCTCTGAACACGACCACAGGACCTGCCTAAAATGACTCGTTTGGGTGGTCGGTGCCCCGCAAGATCATCTTGTGCCTAGCCCGCAAACGGGCTCCAACTGGAGCAGCTAGACATACTCAGAGTTGCTGGCAACCGCGCTCGTGTCGAGATCAGCGGCAACGCGGATACGACGGAAATCCCGCACACCCGCGTTCACGACCTGCGCCACACCGCGGCGTCGCTGCTGTTCTCCGCCGGTGTTGACCTGAACGAGATTCGCGCCCTGCTGCGGCACACCCGGCTGGCCACCACGGCGGACGTCTACGTGGACATCCTCGACGAAGTCCGGCGCTCCACGGCCCGGAGCATGGATGGCATCCTCTCCCGGCTCTACAGCTCGTCAGTTACGGAAAAGTGACGAGGATCGGGAGGAGGCGCCGTCGGCCCATGCTCCCGGACACGGGCGTCGTCCGCTCCGGTGGTCACGCGTCACGGCTGCGCAGCGCATGCCAGCCGCCGAAGACCGCAGCTGTCGCCCAGAAAGTCATGATTATCAGGCCCAGCCATGGGTTATAGAAGACGTCGGGGTCCGACTGGAGGTTCATGATCGCGTACTGTCCGGCCCGGTCTGGCAGGAACTGGGTGATGTTCCAGAGGCTGGGAACCTCCATGCTCAACGGGGACAGCAGGAACAGGAACGGCAGGAACAGGCCCAATGTCGCGGCCACGGAACGGGTCATCGCGGCGAGGCCCATGCACAGGAGGGTCAGCAGCGGAAAGTAGAGGATCAGAGAAATCACGCCGCGCACCGCGCCGGGATCGCCGAGGGACACCCCGTGCTCGCCCAGCAGACCCTGGGTCAGGAAGAACGTCAGCGGCGCAGCGGGGAGAGCAACGGCCAGTGACAGGCCCGCAGTGGTCAGGAGCTTGCCCAGGTAGAAGCGGGTTCGCTGGGGAACGGCGGTGAGCGAGGTGGTGATCGTGCCCTTCTCGTATTCGCCCCCGAGGGACAGCATCGCGAAGACAGCCAGCGCGATCTGGGCGAAGTTCAGGCTCCAGAAACCCACCGCCAGCGGATCGTAGTCCGCTTCGGCGGCCTCTGCGTCGCCGTAGGCCCCGCACGCGAGGGCACCGAAGCCGACGAGCATGACGGCGGCCAGTGCCAGCGACCAGACGAGGGATCGGAGGGACCTGATTTTGGTCCATTCCGAGTACAGCACCGGTTGCAAGGTCATGTCAGAGCGCCCGTCCGGCGGCGGCGAACTCGGTGGAGTGCGCGGTCATGCGCAGGAACGCCTCCTCCAGGGAGTCGCTGTGCAGCGCAAGCTCCTGAAGTGGCACGCCTTCGCGTGCGGCGACCGCGCCGATCTGGTCCGGCTGGGCGTCAGGTATCTCCCACGTTCCGCTGTTCGTCGGTGTCAGGACGAACCCCTCGGCGGCCAGGGCCTTGCCCAGCTGTTCGGGTCTTGGCGTGCGCAGCCGTACCCGGCCGCGGCCGTACCGGGCGCTGAACTCGGTCATGCTGACGTCGGCCAGCAGACGGCCCCTGCCGATCACGATCAGATGGTCGGCGGTCACCGCCATCTCGTTCATGAGATGGCTGGAGGCCAGGACCACCCGCCCATCCTCGGCGAGCTCCTTGAGCAGGCTCCTGACCCACTGGATGCCTTCGGGGTCGAGGCCGTTGAGCGGCTCGTCCAGGATGACCACTCGAGGATCACCGAGCAGTGCGGCCGCGAGCCCGAGCCGCTGGCGCATCCCCAGGGAGAATCCGCCGATCCGACGTCTGGCCGCGGCGGCCAGGCCCACCCGGTCGAGCATCTCGTCCACCCGTGCGTCCGGGATCCTGTTGCTCCTGGCCAGGACCAGTAGCTGGTCACGAGCCCGCCGCCCTGGATGCACGGCGGACGGATCGAGGAGCGCACCGACGTGCCGCAACGGCTCCCCGATCTGCGCGTATGGCTGGCCGCTGATGAGCACCTCGCCGCCCGTCGGCCGGTCGAGCCCGAGCATCATCCGCATGGTGGTCGACTTGCCCGCCCCGTTGGGACCGAGGAAACCGGTCACGCGACCCGGTTCGACCCGAAATCTGAGCCGGTCCACGGCGACGGTCGGCCCGTAGCGTTTGGTGAGATCCCGGACGTCGATGAGAACCCGGGGCGGTCGTTCCTTCTTGGTCGTCATGGTCGTAGTAAGCGCCATGGCACGCTACGAGCGGATCCCCTGGCGGTCTTGACTTCGCTCCCTCTCATGGGGGAGGTGCCCGGTGGCGGCGGTGAGCATCATGGAGCAGTGCCGCTCTTTGTCGCTGCCCTGCTCCGGCCCGCTGTCTACACGCGTTGGCTGCATCTGGCCATGGGCGGGGTCTTCGCTGGCACCTGTGTCATGGTGGTACCCGGTTTCGACGAATCCCTGCCACGCACCCTGCTTTTCTGCCTGATCTCCCCATTGCCGTTGCTGGCGCTCGCCGCGATCGTGCCCGGGACCCGCCACGCGGAGGGTGTCCAGGCGCGATGGCTCCTGAAACCGCGGGATGGCGCCGAGATCAGCCTCGCGCCCTCGCGTACACTGTACGATCGGCGGCGGACCGGGCTTTGGCTGGCCTTCCGCGTCTGGCTCGGAGTTGCCGTCCTGGCACTGACGGCCAACGGGTTCACCCTCGCCGTCCAGATCGGTTTTGCCCCTTTCCGGCAGGGGCCACTGCAGGTCGCCGGAATCCGGGTACTGGACAGTGATCGCCTTCTCCTGGGGCCACTTCTGGCGCCGCCCCTGATCCTTGCCCTGATGTGGACGATCGTCGCGGCCGGCGCGCTTCAGGTGCGAGCGGCCCGGGCCCTCCTCGGCCCGTCTCCGGCCGAGCGGCTGGCGGAGGTCGAGCACCGGGCTGAGCAGCTCCTGGAACGCAACCGACTCGCCGCGGAGCTGCACGACTCCATTGGCCATGCACTCACCCTGACCATCCTGCAGGCAGGCGCGGCAAGAGAGCTCGCGACCACCGATCCCGCGTTCGTCCACCGTGCCCTGACGGTCATCGAGGAGACCGGGCGGCGCGCCATGGACGATCTCGAACGGACCCTGGGGCTCCTCCGCGACGCCCCCGTGGGACCGCGGGCCCGTCCCACGCTGGCCGAGCTCGACACCCTGCTGGACAGCGCACGGACCGCAGGAACCCCGATCCTCGCCGACGTCAGTCCACGGACCGACGACATCCCCGGGGTCGTGTCGCGGGAGGCCTACCGGATCCTGCAGGAGGCGGTGACCAACGCACTGCGGCACGCGCCGGGCCGCACGGTGGCGATCGACGTCGCTGTGGACGACGCCTGCCTGGAGCTGCGTGTCGCCAACCCACTGCCCGCCAGGTCCGCCAGCCCACCGCGGCAGGACGGCAAAGGCCTGCGAGGAGCGAGGGAACGTGCCGTCCTCCTCGGCGGCGAGTTCAGCGCGAAGCCCCAGGACGACCGATGGATCGTCGAAGCCCGGCTTCCCCTCGGCATGGGATCCGGTGTTCAGGCCGTGCGTCGCGACCTGATCGGTTCCAGTTACGACAATGGCACCGCCCCAGCGGACGGTCGGTCGTGACAGCGGACGGCCGCTGGGAAGATCCCGGTTGTGTCCGCGACACCCCGAACATGAAACGCGCCCAGGCTGGCCCGGCGCCGGTTTCAGTCCTTCTCGTCGACGACGAAGAACTGGTGCGTGTGGGGCTGCGGGTCATCCTGGAGTCAGGTGGCGAGATCGACGTTGTCGGAGAGGCCTCTGACGGCTCACAGGTCGTGCCACTGATCCGGGAGAAGAGCCCGGACGTCGTGATCATGGACATTCGGATGCCGAGGGTCGACGGGCTGGCGGCCATCCGGGAGATCCTCGCAGACGTTGCCGAGCCCCCGAAGATCCTCGTGCTCACCACCTTCGAACTGGACGACTACGTCTACGAAGCGCTCCGCAGCGGGGCCAACGGGTTCCTGCTCAAACGAGCCCGGCCCGCGGAGATCGTCCAGGCCGTCCGCACGATTGTCTCCAGCGAGAGCCTGCTGTTTCCCGAAGCGATCCGGTACATGGCAGGCAGGCGACCGAACCGGGAGGCCCACGAGACGATGCGACGGGCCGTGCTCACCGACCGGGAGGCCGACGTACTCCGGCTGATCAGCGAGGGACTGTCCAACAACGAGATCGCCAACCGGCTGTACCTCGGTGCCCAGACCGTCAAGACCCACGTGAGCAGCGTGCTGGCCAAGCTCGGCGCACGTGACCGCACCCAGGCGGTCATCATCGCCTACGAGTCCGGCTTCGTGGAGGCCGGCAAGCCCTAGTAGGACTTGATTAGGTCTGTCATTGGTTGTACTGACTGTCGTCTTCGTGTGTGTGGCGGTGGTTGGTATGGAACTGGGTGAGATGGGCCGTGTGCGGCCGGTGATCGAACGGTTCGCGGCGGAGATGTTCGCG
>NZ_UBIZ01000740.1:0-425 GCF_900465275.1 Parafrankia sp. Ea1.12
CCTCCGCACCCTCCAGGCCCTGCTCGCCGTCTGGACCGGCGCCTGCCCCACCTGCCAGCGACCCTTCAACCACACACCTCCCGTAACCGTTCACCCGCCAGGAGTCACCTAACGAAGTCCTACTAGGAACTCGACGTTCCGGACCCGGAGACCGGTCTCCTCGTAGGGCGGTCTCCCGGCGAAGTGCCGTGTCCACGGTCTCGTCCGGCTCGACGTTCCCGCCCGGCAGGAAGTACCAGGTCTGCCCCCGGCGGTTGGTGAGCAGTAGCCGGTCCTCGGCGAATGCCACGAGGCGGGCGCCACCTGGCCGCAGGTAGCACCATGCCCAACGGCCACACTCGGGAGCCATGGGGCATGGACATCACCACAGTGGAGGAGCGGGGACCGGCGAGACGTCGCGGCCGGCCACGACTGTCATGGCGGTA
>NZ_UBIZ01000527.1:0-1374 GCF_900465275.1 Parafrankia sp. Ea1.12
CAGCCGGAACAGGTCTTCGAGCTGGGGGCACTGGTGGGCCGCCGGCGAGGTGCCCGCGGGTGCGGGTCCTTTTCCGGCGGCCCCCAGCCCGAACGACGCATGCGACTTTCACCGCACGTCGCTCTCCGGTGACTATGACGTGAGCTGCGGGTTGGGTTTTCCGGCGTGGATGGCGTCGTGGCAGGAACGGCAGACCACGAGGGTCTTGCGTCGCCGTCGTGCCATGTGGGCCGCCCATGCCGGTTGCGATTGTCCGGGACGTTCGAGTTCTGACAGGCGCCGGACGTGGTGCACGGTGATGCCGTCCGTGCTCGTGCAGATCTCGCAGTGGTTCGCCAGGAGCCGGGTGACCAGCTCCGTGTGGCGGACGACGCCCGGGACCAGGACGCGGTCGGAGATGACCGCGTCGCGGCGCCGTCGGAGTGGAATACCGCCGAACCGTGCGACCAGTGGCTTCCTGCCGCTGCGTTCGACCGTGGCCTCGAAGCACTTGCGCCGCCCGTGCGGGGTGTCGACGGTGGCCGCGTATTTACGGGCCATTTTCGACACCGACGAGCGGTGCTTGTTGGCCAGGGTCTTGAGCAACGAGGTCTCCATGACCCAGTGCAGCCGGTAGAGACGGTGAACGTTCCCGGCCTGCAGGTAGTACTGGACGACGCCCCGCCACTCGGCCCCGTAGGTGCTGACGATGGTGTGGTCGTCCTCGTTGATCAGACGGGGCCTGCGCTCGGGTTTGCCGCGCGAGGTGTAGGGGGCTTTCTTGGCTCTGATCACCGATTCGGGTACCCGGAGGCTGACGGTGCCGTTGGCACTGCGTTTGCCGCCGGTGACCTTGCGGTCGTTGTGAAGCACGGTGATCTCGTATCCGAGGAAACGCGCCGCCTGGGTGCGGGCGTGCGTGATCAGTGTCTTGTCGTCCGAGAGTTCCAGGGCGAGATCGTCGCGTAGGAACGCTGTCAGGCGCTGTTTGATCTCCTCGGCTTCGGCCTTGGGTCCGACGAACCCGAGCAGGGTGTCGTCGCAATACCGAACATAGCGCAACCGCCGGTAGCCGGGATCGTAAGGATCCCCGCTGGGCATGGTCCGCATCTGTTGGCGCAGCTTCCGCGCTTGCGTGTGGTTGCCGCGCCGGTATGCCCGGTCCCTGGCGGCGCGCACCCTAGCATAGGCGGTGTCCTGCTCACGGACCCGCCCTCGGGTGTATTCCGGGATCAGAACCGTTTCAACAAAAGAGTCCAACCGGTGCAGGTAAATATTCGAGAGGACGGGTGAGACGACACCGCCTTGCGGTACCCCGCTCAGCGTCGCGTTCCAGACCCAGTCCTCCAGGTATCCGGCTGTAAGCATGTTACGCATCAGCCTCAGGAACCGGCC
>NZ_UBIZ01000258.1:0-714 GCF_900465275.1 Parafrankia sp. Ea1.12
AGAGCGTGTCTCAGGTGGGGTGTGGGAGTTTCTTCCAGCAGGTGATCGCGGCGGCCAGGCAGAGGAATCCGAGGAAGTTACGGCCGTTGCGTTCGTAGCGGACGGTCAGCCGGCGGTAGCCGTCAAGCCACGCGATCGTTCGTTCGATCTTCCACCTGTGCCGGCCGAGACGTTCGGTGCTCTCCACCCCGCACCGGGCGATACGTACCGCGATACCACGCCGGCGCAGGAAACGCCGCAGTTCCGGCTGGTCGTAGGCCTTGTCCGCCCGCAGCTTGTCCGGTCGGCGTCGCCGCGGCCCGCGGCGGGAACGGATCGCCGGGATACTGGCCACCAGTGGGACGAAGGCCCCGCTGTCGTGCAGGTTCGCCGTGGAGACCGCCACGACCAGCGGCAACCCGGCCCCGTCGGTCAGGACATGGATTTTCGAGCCCGGTTTGCCGCGATCGACCGGGTTCGGACCGGTCAGGCTTCCCCCTTTTTCGCGCGGAGACTGGCCGCGTCCACGATCACCGACGACCAGTCGACCTGCCCGGCCGCACCGTGCAGATCAAGGATCTTCCGATGCAGCCGGGGCCAGACACCCGCCCGGGTCCAGGCCTGGAACCGACGGTGCGCCGTGGGCACCGACACCCCGAACTCGGCCGGCAGATGCCGCCAGGCACACCCCGAGGTCAGCACGTAGACCACCGCGGTGAACACCGCCCGATCCTC
>NZ_UBIZ01000284.1:0-8230 GCF_900465275.1 Parafrankia sp. Ea1.12
CGCCAGGCCCGTCCCGCCCGCCCCGCAAGGCCTGACGCCGCGGGGCGCCCTGAAGAGGCACGCCGAAGCCACCAGCCCGCACCCCCGGGGGCTGATCCCAGCCACCGCACCCGATGCCCCGGGGCCGGTCACCGGCCGCGGCCCGCCCGCGCATGCGCGCCGGTCCGCGGGAAGCGCCGGTCAGCCGGAGACGTCGACGGCCGGTTGGGAGCCGCCCCGCCTGCGCCCGGCGCCGGCTGTCGGCACGAGGCCTCTTCACTCCGCTCACCGATGCGTTCGACCCACCGATGCGTTCGACGTGTCCGCGATGGCGTCACCTGCGTGACGTCCGCCCGCCAGCACTCGCGTCGCGCGTGGCACTCGTGCAAGGAGGCACCGATGCCGCTGATCCACCCTGCGCTGCTCCGTCCGGCTGTGGCGGCCACGCACGAGGCCACGTCGCCCGGCGCCGCACCGCCCGGCGCCACGTCACCCGGCGCCGCGCCGTCCGGCGCCACGTCACCCGGCGCCGCGCCGTCCGGCGTCGCGCCACTCGTGCCGGACCGGTTTCTCGTCGACGAGCCGATGACTCTCGGCCTCGCGGACCTGCGCGAACTGGTCGCCCGGCTGGCGGGCGCCGACCTCGCCTGGCGGCCGCTCGTCCGGCACGACCCGGACAGCCGCTGGTACACCCGCCTGCTGCTGTCCGGCGCCGTCGAGGTGTGGCTCATCGGCTGGCACCCGGGGCAGCGGACGGAGATCCACGATCACGGCGGCGCGCTGGGGGCGCTGGCCGTCGCCGAGGGCGCCGTGGACGAGGACGAGTGCGGGGCAGACTGGCAGATCACCCGGACGCACCGGCACGGGGCGGGGGCGCTCGCCGTCTTCCAGCCGGATCACGTCCACCGCATCGTCAACCGCGGGCACGGCCTGGCCACCACGATCCACGCCTACTCGCCGCCCGAGCTGCCGCTGCGGTACGCGCCGGACCTCGCCCGGCGGACGGAGCCGCCCATGCCCCGCGAGTCGCGGGAGTCGCGGGGCATGGCCGCGGTGGTCCCGGCATGAGCGAGAGCCGGGTCGACGCGATGCTCGGCGCGGCCCGTGCCCGGCTGCGCCGCCTCACCCCCGAGCAGGCCGCGGCGGCGCTGACCGACGGCGCCGTCCTGATCGACATCCGGCCGGCGGCCCAGCGGGCCGCCGAGGGCTCGATCCCGGCCGCCGTGGTGATCGAACGCAACGTGCTCGAATGGCGGCTGGACCCGACCTGCGAAGCCCGGGCCCCCTTCGCGACCGGCGACGACATCGTGCCGATCGTGATCTGCTCCGAGGGCTACACCTCCAGCCTGGCCGCCGCCTCACTCCAGGACCTGGGCCTGCCCGCGGCGACCGACGTGATCGGCGGGTTCCACGCCTGGGCGGCGGCGGGCCTGCCGACCACCAGCTGATCTCCAGCCCAACCACCGGCGGACCGCCGACCGAGCTCGAGTCGATCGCCGGCCGATCCGATCCGAGCTGAGCGCCGGCCGCCCGGCCGCCGGCCGTTGATACGTTTCAAACCCACGGTACCCTCATGTGGTCCTGAGCACATTTCAAGGCCGATGAGCGACGACATCCGGAATCCGGCGGCATTTTGTACCTTTTTTACCTGCCGGCAACCCGCTCCGGAGGCGGCCTCCGGCCGCGCCCGACCGGCGCTCCCCGCACCGACATCTCACCGCCACGGTGCCGTCACACCGATCTTGCTGCCTCTACAGAATGCCTGTACAGCAGCCGCTTGTATGCCTGGGAGACCTAGCGCACAGCGCGCGCGGAAACGGTGACGTAACCGCCATGGACCTGGGAAGGTGAGGTCCGCCGCCCCGGAGCACCACCAATCGGGGGGCCCGGAGAGATCCGGACGTCGGCGTTCCGGAACCCTTGCTATCCGGTCGAGAGAAGTCTACGTTCCTCGGTTAACGAGACGAGACGGGATCGTTTCCGAGCGGGGCTCCGAGTACACGCCGGGCGCACTGTTGGGAAGCACCTGGGGGCTTCTCGACTCGTGCTGGTAGGCCCGCCTGTCCGGTGTATGGCGCTACGCCGGACGTGCGTTACCGCAGCGCACCTGTCCGCCTTTGCAACGTCAGCAGGAGACGGTATGCCCAGTCAGCCCGGCATGCTACCGGTCGGTAGCCCCGCCGCACCCATGTCCCTGTCGCCGTCCGATTCCGTCCGCGAGGGAGGCAACCGATGAGTGCCGGCGTACCCGTACTTCCCGGTCGTGACCTCCCGCCGCAGCCGTTCGGCGAGGGCTGGCCCGTCTACTGGCGCCAGGACGCCGCGTGCCGCGACGGCGACCCGGACGCCTTCTTCCCGCCGGACGGGCGCAACACCAAAGCACGTGCGGCCGCCGAGACCCGGGCCCGCAAGATCTGTTCCGACTGCCCGGTGCAGCGGGCCTGCCTGGCCACCGCGATCTTCCGCCAGGAAGAGCACGGGGTCTGGGGCGGGCTGACCTCGGACCAACGCTCCGCCCTCGTCCCGCGGGGCCGGCTCAGCGCGGACGACGCGCTCGCCGCCGCGGACCGCCTCCTGCTTTCCATCGCCGTCGCGAGCTGACCCGGCCACGGGCCGCACGTCCTCCGGCCCGGTCATCGTCCCCCCCGGCGATGACCGGGCCGTCCTCGTCGGACGCCTCACGCCACCACATCGAGACCACAGGCCGGTGAGCGGCGTAACGAAGGCATTGACGGAGACCTCCGGCGATGGGCAGTCTGCGAGTCGTCACGGCGCCTGTGCCGGCGCGTTCGACGGGCGTTCGACAGGCGACAGACGGGGAGGACCATGGTGTCCGGTGGCGACGGGTTCGCGCGTGCCGAGGCCGCGCGGTGAGGCCCACCTCGCGCCTACTGCTGCTGCGGCACGCCAAGTCCGACTGGACGTCCGACCCGGAGGTCCGTGACCAGGACCGCCCGCTCTCCCCGAAGGGGCGCCGCGGTATCGCGCTGGTCGCCGACTACCTGGCCGCGTCCGGTCTCGAGCCCGACCTCGTGCTCTGCTCGTCCGCCGTGCGCACCCGCGAGACGGTGGAGCACCTGGCCGACGCGCTGCCCGGCGACGTCCCGGTGCTGGTGGAGGACCGGCTCTACCTGGCCGAGGCGAACGACCTGCTGGCCCGGCTGCGGGAGATCGACGACGGTGTCCCGACCGTGCTGCTGGTCGGCCACAACCCGGGCATCCACACGCTCGCGGTGGGGCTGCTCGCCCCGTCCGAGCGGCACCGCGTGCCGACGTTCCCGACGGCGGCGCTGGCCGTGCACGGCCCCTCGGTGCCGCGCTGGGCCGAGCTCGGCCCGGCCACGACGAGGCTGCTCGACTTCGTCACCCCGCGCTCTCTGCGGATGTCCGCCGGCACCCCCGGGGACCCGGCGGACGACTGAGCCGCCAGGGAGCGACTGGCACCGGCAGGGGCCCGGCCGGGCCGTCAGGCGGGTTGGGCTCGGTCGGGGCCGGTGCTGCGGCGGTGCACCCGGCCGGCGGCCGAGCCCAGCCGACGGGCGGCGTCCCGGGCCACGCCATGGCCACGCGGGCGCGGCGAGAGGCGGTCGAGCGGGCGCATGACCATCGCCTCGTTGTAGGCGATGAGCGTCTGCGGGAGGTCCGGCGAGCCCACCTCCACCGGCTCCCCGAGCAGGAGCGCGAGCGCGAGCCAGGGCAGGTTCAGCCCGGCCGCCGCCGACTGGTAGGTCCCGGAGGCGGCCCGCGTGTTGACCTCGAGCAGCACCGGCGTGGCTCCGCGGTAGCGGACCTGGACGTTGTTCAGGTACGCCAACCCGAACTCCTCGACGACGCGGGTGGCGAGCTCCGTCACGGCCGCGTCCGCCCGCAGGTTGCGGGTCCAGGGCAGGCCGTCCTTGCCTCGCGGCACCGCCGCCAGGACACTGCCGGGCATCGCCACCGGGCCCGCCCCGGGCGCGGGGCTCGTGCCAGAAGCAGGGCGGGAGAGCACGTCGACGCTGAACTCCGGCCCGTCCAGGAACTCGCCCACGACGAGGGCGGGGAAGCTGCCGGCCCGGCCGAGGATGCGTTCCATGGTGGCGGGGCTGACCCGCACCGACGGCGGCTCGAACAGCGCCGTCAGGCGCTCGGCGTCCCCGTCGATGATCCGGAAGCCCTGGCCGCCGTGGTCGACGTCCGGTTTGACGCAGACCGTGCAGCCCGCGGCCGACAGCTCGTCGCAGGCGGCCTCGAACTCCGCGAAGGTTGTCACCGTCCGGGTGTGGGGCACCGGCAGGCCACGGGCCGCCATCGCCGCGTACTGCCCGGACTTGGTAGTGAAGATCCGCGCCGAGGCGGCTGGGGAGCACATGACCCGCACTCCGGCGGCCTCGAACTCGCCGACCCGGGCGGCGACGTCCAACATGTTGCGCCCGGGGACGAACACGTCGATCCCGTGCCGGCGGCACGCCGCCAGTGCCTGCTCGACGAACTCGTCGCCCTCGCCCGGTGGCTCGTCGATGACGGCGTCGCAGGCCTGCAGGAACGGGGTGCTCGGGATCTGGTGGGAACCGAGCACCGTCAGCCGGCCGGGGCCGGCTCCGTCCCGCAGCAGCCCGATGAGCTGGTAGGTGCCGCGCCAGGTCTGGTTGAACCAGAGGCGCGCCGCGCTCAGTACGCCTGCTCCATGATGTTGGAGGCCAGGCCGATGGCGGCACCCGCGACGATCGCCACACCGGCCGCGATCCACAGGGGCACCGAACCGAGGATCAACGCGAGAGTCCCGAAGATGAAGGCGGCGATAATGATGTACACCGCCGCCCAAGAGCCCACGTTGCCCCGCACATGACCGGTCTCCGACACGTCCACTCCTGTCTCGTCGTCCACGGTAACCATGCCCGACCTCCCGCCGAGCGTACCCGCCCGGGAACGTCTCAGGAGAATCCAGCCAGGTGACGCAGATCCGCCAGTTGGTCGTTGAGCCATCGCCGGACGTCGTGCGTGCGGACCTGCTCGGCGGCCGCGGCGAGCCGACGGTGCCGTTCCTCCATCGGCATCGTGAGCGCGGTGTAGAGGGCGTCGGCCATCTGCTGGACGTCGAACGGGTGCAGCGTGACGGCGAACTCACCCAGCTCCTCGTGCGACCCGGCCATCTCGGACAGCGCGAGCACGCCGCCGCGCCGGTTGACGACGGCGACCTCCTTGGCCACGAGGTTCATGCCGTCGGCGATGGCGTTGACCATCAGCACGTCACAGATCGAGTAGGCGGCGACCGCCAGCGCGAAGTCCTCCACCATGCGGAGATCGATGGGCTGGCGCCCCTCCTTGGTGTGCTTGGCGTTGATCTCAGCGACGACCGCGCCGATCAGCGCGATGTAGTCGGCGTACTCCGGGACGTCGGTCCGGCTCGGCTGCAGCAGCGCGAGGAAGCTGACCCGCCCGACGAGCTCGGGATGTTGGTCGAGCAGGGTGCCGAAGGCCAGGAAACCGCGCACCACGTTCTTGCTGGGGTCGGTGCGGTCCACCCGGAGCACGAGCTGGCGGTCCTCGTCGAGGAACACGTAGCGCAGCATTGCCATGTGGGCGGCGACGTCCTCGCTGGCCAGCGTGGCGTCGAGGGCCGCCGGGTCGACGGAGATCGGATAGTAGCGGGCGCTCACCACCCGGTCGTTCACCGTGACGGTCAGGTCGTCGAGGTTGATCGGCAGGCCGAGCAGCTCGCCGGCGCACAGCACGAAGTTCCGGGCGTAACGGCGGGTGTGAAAGCCGACGACGTCACTGCCGAGCAGGCCGCGCAGCAGACGTTCCCGGATGTTCCCGGGCAGCACGCGCCATTCGTCCGGGCCCGGCCACGGAATGTGCACGAAGTGGGTGAGAACCACATCGGGGCACTGTTCGCGGACGTGTTCGGCCACCAGGTAGAAGTGGTAGTCCTGCAGCAGCACCAGCGCCTTGCCGCCGCGGGACCGCACCTCGTCGGCGACGGCGTCGGCGTAGGCCCGGTTCACCGCGGCGTAGCCGTTCTCGAACGCGTCGTGCTCGGCCCGGGTGAGCACCGGAGCCAGCGACCGGCCGTACAGGCCGTGCTGGATGAACCACAGGATCGGGTTCGACCAGACGCTGTAGAAGTCGGCGTAGGCGTCCGGATCGGTCACCACCAACCGGACCCTGATCGACGGGCCGTCCGGCTGCCCCTCGACGACGTGCGGGGTCGGCTGGGTCTGCACCAGGATCGCGCCGCCGTCGTTCTCACCGGCGACGGCGGCGTCCTCGGGGGTCGCGGCGCCGCACACCCAGACCGCGTCGTCGAGGTGCTCGGCGAGGCCGGACAGCGCGGACACCAGCCCGCCGGCGCCACGGTTGACGGTCCGGCCGGACGCGTCACGATCGAAGCTGACAGGACCTCGGTTGGACAGCAGAACCAGCGGAAGATCGAGCAGGTCGATGTCCGACACGGCGGAAGAAGCCCTCCTGGTCGTCATGGTGCCCGGCACCGTCGGTCGGCGCACGGCCGGCAATGTGGGCACTGTCGGCCACGGCCCGCCGAAGGGTCGGGCGCACGGGACAATCCGGACTGTAGTGAGCCTGGCTATCGGATGCACCGCGTTGCCGCCCGGCCAGGACGTTGTTACCCGGACACCCGGCGGGTTACCACCACCGCACAGCGCGTGCGGGTCTCCGTGGCACGGACCCCGACCAGTTCGTCCACGTACGCACCACTGCGCGACCAGTGCACATGCCCGGCCGGTCCGGCCGCACCGCGCGCCGCGGTTCTCCCCCGCCGACACCGGTCCCACCGGCAGTGTGTCCGACACCACGCCGGATCCGGGCCGGTGGTACGCCCCCGGTCACAGACCGTCGCGGTAGACCTTGACCTCCTGGACGGCGTTGCCGAGCGCGGCGAGCGCGTTCTCCAGGCTGTCCCTGGTCTCGACCAGCGCACTGGTGAGCTGCTCGACGGCGAGGTGCTCACTGCCGTCGGTGGCCGCCACGACCATCGCCTGCGCTTCCTCGATCATGTTGAGCGCGCCCTCGAGCTGGCCCGTCACATCTTCCGTGCGCCGGAACGCCTCGTCGAGCTGTGCCTTGACGTCGGCGATCGTCCCTGCCACCGTGCACTCCGTTCGTTGACCGACTGGGTCCTCTCACCGGCTGGGTCCTCTCACCCACTGGTCCCCGCACCGGCTGGTCCCCGCACCGGCGCGGGCTGCCCGGCCCCGGCCTCAGCGCCGCCCGGATCCGCCCTGGCCGGTGGGTTTGGACGAGCCGGTGGCCGCGCCGAAGCCCAGCCCGAACCGCAGCGCGAGCGCGAGCACGGCCAGCGAGCCGACGGCCCCCGCCGGCTCGATGGGCACGAAACCGAACGTGGCGAAGACGGCGACCGCCGCCGACGCCGCGGCGAGCAGGGCGCTGCGCACCGCGGCCGCCGCGGACGAGCCGGTGGCCGCGACCACCGCGATCGCGCCCACTCCCCCGGCCGCGGCGAGGCACGGCAGGGCCGGCGCCGCCACGAACACCCGGGCCGCCACCGTCAGCGCGCCGCCGAGCGCGCAGCACAGGGCGGTGACCAGCCCCGCGGACATCCCGGAGGCGCCCTTCGTCACCGCGCGCAGCTCGGCGGAGCGGGCCATCACCTCCAGGCACAGCCGGTAGGCCAGCTTCTTCGCCCGCTCCGGGTCGACCAGGCCGTCGGCGCCGACCAGGCCGCCGGACGCCGCGCCGAGCCGCTTCCCGCCGCGCTGACCCATGGAGGGCTGCTCGTCGACACCGCGGGCCCGCGAGCCGCGCGACGCGCGGCGTCCGCCCGCCGCGTCGATCGTCACAGCCGTGGGACGGCCGCCGCGGCCACGGTCGAGCCCGTCCAGATCGCCGGCGTACCGCTGGTAGACGGCCTCGAGGTCGGGCCCCTCGCCCCTGCGGGGGCGCACCTGGTCGAGCTCGCCCAGGCCGTGCGGGGCCAGCGACCCGCCGACGCTCCCCCAGACGACGCCGATGCGTGTGCGTATGTCGTCGGCCGCCGAGCGGTGCCGGCGGGCGATCACGTCATGCCCCTCCTGGCGGGCGGCGAGGCTCTCGGCCAGCCGGGCCCGCACCGCGTCGGAGGCCCCCATCAGCTCCCGGTACCGGTTGGCCGCTACCAGCGGATGGTCGAGCTCCCGCGGCACGAACGCGCCGGGCCGGGGCGGCACGGCCGCGGCGGAGCCGGACCGGGGGGTGGGAGCGGTGGCGCCTGAGGGCATGGTCGGCACGAGCGGCCCGTCCGGGATCTCGG
>NZ_UBIZ01000312.1:0-245 GCF_900465275.1 Parafrankia sp. Ea1.12
CCGTGCATCCCAGGATTACCGCCTCGGCGTTCCCTGGACGTCCCGCCGGTCATCACTCCGACGGGCGGACGCGGGATCTCCCGGTTCTCGTGCTTGGAGATTCCGTGCATGCCATGGTTCTCTGACCTAAATCCGCCAGTAGCTGGTGATGTTGAGGGTTTGTAGATGGCTGGAACGTGAGCGGGTGCCTGCCGTGCAGGGAGAATCGGGGTTACCACACCAACCGATGGCTTCCTGACGAGAGG